>NZ_JAEQCB010000028.1:0-42761 GCF_020738785.1 Microcoleus sp. PH2017_05_CCC_O_A
GGGGGGTGTATTGCTAGCAGCAAGGCGACATCCTCCGAGTAAAGCGGGGACAACGTTGTCGGGATGTCCCTCAAGTTCGATCGCCAACTGCATCACATCCACCTGACTCAAAGGCTTGCCGGCTAAACAATTCGCCCCTACCAACCCGCCGACAATAGCGGTAGCGGAGCTCCCCAAACCCCTCGCCAGCGGTACTTGCATATCTATATGTATCGCGACTGGTGGGGGGGATTGACGCAGGTATTCGTATAACTTGACAAAGGCTTGGTAAGCGAGATTGCTGTCGTCTGTCTTGACTTTGGCTGCTTCCGCACCCGTAACTGTAATTTGCAATTTCTCGGTTGCTGGGGGTTCGAGGAGAGAGAATTGGAAGGAGTTGTGGAGGCTTAAAGCGGCGCCGATGCAGTCAAAACCGGGGCCGAGGTTGGCGGTTGTGGCGGGTACGCTGACGGTGACGGTGGAGGTTGCAGACATTTTTTGACGGGGTGAATTTGGAGTGTTCAACCGCAGATGGACGCAGATGAATGTTTGGTGTTTGTGCGATCGACTATTTTAACCGATTTCTAAAACATCTTCGTAAATTGAGGCGATCGAGCATTCAAAATCTGCGCTATCCAAGCGAACTTTTCTTGATTGATAACCACGTATTCTTGTAAAGTTTCGATGGTGCGGTAGTCGGCAAATTTATTTCCGCGATCGAATGCTGCTGTTGTCGGAGATAAAACTTCTACGATTAAGCGCGGGTAGCGTTTGAAGTATTGAAGGCTTCTATCTCTTTCATCGCAAGTAACCATGATGTCGGGATAGTAAAATACATCTGCCTCTTCAATTCTGGCTTTCATGTTTCCTGCATAGATGCGACAACCTCTACCTCTAACGTGAGTTGTGAGCAAGTTGACGAGGTTGATGCAAATTGTTTCATGGGCATCGCTTGCTCCCGCCATTGCGTAGATTTCTCCTTGTCTGTATTCGTGTTTGATCGGGCTAAATTTTTCCCCTTCTAAATAGTCAATTTTAAAGCTGTGGTTATATTATACCCTGTTTCCCAAAACATTTATAATAGCAGCCTGTGCAGGTGTTTTATTGCATCTTGATAATCTTCTGTCTTGCCGTCTTTTTGATAAAAATCGGCGGCTTTTTGATAGTCAGCGATCGCGCCCGGTTTGTCTTTTAATAAATAGCGGACTTTCGCACGGTTGTAGTAAGCATCGGCATACTTCGGGTTAATTTCAATGGCGCGATCGAAGTCGGCTTTGGCTGCTGGATAGTCCTTGAGATAGCGGCCGTGAATGATGCCGCGTTTGTTATAAGCTTTGGCGTAGTTGGGGTTGATGGCAATAGCTGCGGTGTAATCTGCGATCGCCCCTGGGATATCTCCAGCCTCTGACTTGGCTAAAGCGCTGTTGAATAAGTCTTCAGCCGCATTTTGAACGATGAATATTGGTGGGGATTGAATAGAAATGGCAGGGGATATTCCGCCCAAAACGGTAACAAATCCGCAAAGTGCGATCGCTCTGTACAAATATTTCATAAGTCTAAGCAAAAACCTGAGCTACAGAGCAACTAAAACCAGGTAACAAAGGTGAAGTAAGTTGATCGTTTCTCAACAGCGTAGCAACTAATCTTAAACTTGCTTGTTCCCTGCGATAAACCTCTATTTGCTGCAACCGCCAATTAGCAATCCAGTATTCTTGTACTCCCCGCACTGAATAAAGTCGGAGTTTCAAATCTCTATCCCTTCTTTCATTATCTGTACCAGCAGATAATACTTCAACCACTAACTCAGGAGCGGCGGTTAAATGACCGGCTTCGTCTAGCAAGAGGGCCAAGCGTTCATTGCTCGCCCAAACTACATCAGGAATGACGTTATCGGCCTCTGTGAAAATCAGCCCTGGATTGATTGCAGCTCGTCCTAAACCAGCAGACATCGACCAAGTATCAAGCACAGAGAAAAATCTGCCACAAGTCTGTTGATGACCCCAATGCGGTGCTCTAGTCACAAATAACTCTCCATCAATAAGTTCATAACGATCGCCGTTATCGGGTAAGAGTTCTAAATCGGCGGTAGTCCAGCGTACTTTATCAGATATTGTCTGGCTCATACAAGCACTCTCGATAGGTGGTACAAACATTATAAACCGGTTCGTAGTAAGGACTTTAGTCCTCTCTAAGGCTTTTAGTAAATTAGGACTTGCATTCCTTACTACGAACAATGCTGCCGATCGCAATTAAGCGAAAATAATATTACTTCAATACAGTTTTAGAAGCAATGCGAGTTTTCTTGCGATCGGCTTCCGTCAATTCTGCACCAGACTGCAAACGAGTAGCAGAGGTTTGCAGCACAGTTGCGGCACTTTTATCGCCCATTTGCAGAGCAGTTTTAGCAGCCGTTTGTAGCATCGTGGCCGCACCAGCGCGATCGCCCTGTTGTAACCTAGTTTCTGCGAGTTGAGTTTGGCGGTACTTAGCCAAAGCTAAAATGTGCTGCTGCACCATCGGGTTAAGTGCAGGCTGATAAACTTTTAGGACATTAGCCGAAACTGCAACAGGATCGGAAAGCAAACCTTCACCGACTGTCGGATCGTCATAGCGAATTTGTAATTGCCCGATCGCCTGCGTACCTTCCGGCAACTGTCCAATATAAATATTAGCCAAAACTACTCGCTCTACATCCTTCATTAAATCTCCCAAACGCACCATAAAGCGATCGCCATCCTGCTGCACCGGTAATTCGATCGTATCCGGGGCAACTTGCGCGATCGGTTTGAGTTCGGCTAACCGCACTTTTGGCATCAGCGAAAATAGCAAATAAGCATTAGTCAAACCTACACCTTGGATGCGAGTAAACAACTTGCCAAACTCATCAACCGCATCTTCCGGCCGCTGAATATGAGCCAGAGCACCGCCGCCAGCATCAGCAATCTTTTCCAAAATATCCTGGTTCCAGTTATCCCCAAATCCCAGAGAATTCAAAGTCATGTTGTACTCAGCGGCCAGTTTCGCCAACTTCAAACAGCGGTTATTGTCGCCGTGTTCGTTTTCGCCGTCAGTCAGCAGAAACGCCTGAGATATTGCTTCTTTTTTGCCTTTCCCCAACTCTTCAATACCTAACTTAATCCCTTCATCAATTGCCGTGCCGCCAGCGGGGCGCAATTGCTCGATTTGCCGTTTAATGCTGGCGGGATCTCCCACAACTTGATTGGGGACGAGAACTTTGGCTTTGTGATCGAAAGCCACCGCACAAAAGCGATCCCCAGGTTTTAACCTGTCCAGCAACCGTCCGGCGGCTTGTTTGACGGTTTCCAAGGGACGCCCGCCCATCGAGCCGCTGTGGTCGAGAATCAGGCACAGGTTTAAAGGTACGCTCTCGTCGATCGCGCTTGCCGTCGCCGACACTGAAACGGCTAGCTGGCGCTGGGTTGATGGCGCAGCAGCATCAAGGTTGGGGTCGTTCAAGACCGGGAGCAAACTAACTTTCATGCGGGATACCTAAAGATTGCGTTACTATTTCTTTAAGAATAACTCCATGAGTTCAGGCAACATTTCGGTTGTCAACAACCCCATTCTTTTGAGGAAAGGCACATACTCTGCCCTCCTTTCTTCGTCCCACCAAGCTGAGTACAGATACTTGTGCTGAGCCCTTCGACTTAGCTCAAGCGAGCCGTAGCCGAAGTATGGTGGGTGTCCCCAGGCAAAAACAAACATGAACACACCCATTAAAGCCGTGCAATCGCAATACTACGGAGAGGGCAACTCTCGAACTCCCCCTCCCGATTTACCTTCCCTGTTGCTGAAGGAGCGGATCGTTTATCTGGGTATGCCTCTGGTGCCTGCGGTAACAGAACTGATTATCGCTGAACTGCTGTTCTTGCAGTACGAAGACCCGGATAAGCCGATCAAAATCTATATCAACTCGACCGGCACTTCTGGTTACAGTGGCGAACCCGTCGGCTTTGAAACCGAAGCCTTCGCTATCTGCGACACGATCAGGTACATTAAGCCGCCCGTGCAGACTATTTGTCTCGGTTCGGCAATGGGGATGGCTGCGATGCTATTAGCGGCCGGTACAAAGGGCTTTCGGGCGAGTTTGCCCCACGCTTCGATTGTATTGCACCAACCCAAGGCTTACACGCGAGGTCAAGCCAGCGACATTCAAATTCGGGCGAAGGAAGTGCTGGCAAATAAGGCGACGATGCTCGATATTTTTGCAAGCTGTACTGGCCAACCGATCGACAAAATTACTAAAGATATGGATCGGTTGCTGTACCTGACGCCCTATGAAGCGAAAGAATACGGTTTGATCGATCGCGTTCTTGAAAGTTCGGAAGAATTGCCGAAAGCCCTTTCTGCGGCCGTCGTATAACTGGGAATGGGGAATGGGGAATGGGGAATGGGGAATGGGGAATGTGGCATGAGTAAAAATTAAGGGTTAATGGCTAGTAGTTTCTACCCTGAATTAGTTATTCAATAGTTTTTTTATGACTAACAATTCCCAATTACCGATTCCCAATTACCGATTCCCAATTCCCAATTCCCAATTCCCAATTACCAATTACCAACTAAACGGAGTTCCGAATTATGCCTATAGGTGTGCCAAAAGTTCCCTACAAAATGCCGGGTGGTTATGATACTCAGTGGATTAATATCTACGATCGCCTTTACCGGGAACGGATTATTTTCTTGGGCAAGGACATTGACGATGAAATTGCCAATCAAATCATCGCGGTGATGCTGTATCTCGATTCGGAAGATTCGGGCAAAGATATTATTTTGTACATCAATTCCCCCGGGGGGATGGTGTCGGCAGGCATGGCTATTTTTGATACCATGCAGCACATTAAATCTGACGTGGTGACGATTTGTGTGGGCTTGGCTGCTTCGATGGGTTCTTTCCTGCTGGCTGCGGGTACGAAGGGCAAACGGTTGGCTTTGCCTCACTCGCGGATCATGATTCACCAGCCTTCTGGGGGGACGCGGGGACAAGCAACGGATATTCAGATTGAGGCGAAGGAGATTCTGCGCTTGCGCCACCAACTCAACGGTATCTATGCTAAAAATACCGGAAAGCCGATCGAGAAAATCGAGAAAGACATGGATCGCGACTATTTCATGTCCGCCGAGGAAGCCAAGGAATACGGCTTGATCGACAAAGTGGTAGAAGATCGTCCTTGACAGTTGACAGTTGACAGTTGACAGTTGACAGTTGACCTGCAAGTCCGAGGATTTGAGTAATGAATAGTCTTGTTTTAATTTCTCCCGCTTAAGGGAGAGGCTTTAAACCAATTCTTTCTGGTAAGTGGTTTTGATAGTGTAGTAGTGCGGGCAACCCTCGCACTACCATAGTTCGCGGTAAATTTTGGCAGAATCTTTACATTTAAGGATTCTGCCATATTTAATGGTATTAGAAAACTTGATTCATGCTAAATGGATATTGCAGATTATTACCGACAGTTAGGGCTAAGATCTGGTGCGAGTTTATCGCAAGTTAAGGCCTCTTATCGAAAGTTAGCCAGACAGTATCACCCGGATGTGAATCCGGGAAACGAACAGGCTAAGAATAAGTTTATTGCTATTACTGAGGCTTATAAGTTCCTGGTGAATATTGCACCCGCCGATGTTGCGGAATCGAAAGTTGCCAATTCAACTGTACCGCCGACTCCCACAGCGCCAGCGGAGGCGGTGAAAGCTCAACCGCAAGCAGTTAAGGTGACTCGGAAACAGCAACCCACTGAAGATAAGCAGGATCTGTCGGCGGCGGAAGACAAGTTAAAAAAAGATGCTTATTTTGAACTGCAACAGTTGCTGAAATATCAGAGGTTCCCGCGGGCGATCGCCCTAATTGAGGGTTTGGCCCAGCGGATGCCCGAAGATCGGGAGGTGCGACAGTGGCAGGCGATCGCCTATCAGCGCTGGGGACGGCATTTGATCGGGGAAAAGCAGGTGGATAAGGCGAGAATTTATTTGAAAAAGGCGGTGAAAACTGACCCTCACAATCGGGCTTTGTGGGCGGAAGTTGAGCGTGATTTTCGCCGGTTGGAAGAGATTTATTGATTGGGAATTGGGAATTGGGAATTGGGAATTGGGAATTGGGAATTGGGAATTGGGAATTGGGAATTGGGAATTGGGAATTGGGAATTGGGAATTGGGAAGGGCATTGGGAATTGGGCATTGGGAATTGGGCATTGGTTCTGTGCAGGTAATCGAAAGACTATACTGTGTTGTATCAACTTGTAGGGTGCGTCACTATGAAATGTTCGATGAAATTTGCAGATTGTAGATGGGGCGCACCTTACTATTTTTTACGCTCGGCAATTCCGATCTGGTATCATAGAATTATTGAGTTGAGAAACCAGAGATGATTGACACACCATCCACCGAACCAACACTGACAGATGTAATCGAAAAATTAGACAGCCTATCAACCCGTGTTGACCACCTATCAACTCGTGTTGACAACCTAGCGACTGATGTCGAGAAGTTCAACGATCGATTTTCCAACTACCAGCAAGCGACTCAGTGGGTTGTGCAGCTTGCTTTTACTCTGATTGCTAGTGCCACTATCACGGTGATTGTTACTTCGGTTCTGCGCCGGTAATTAAAAGCTCTATATTTTTAAGTTTTTCTAAAATAACTTGGGTATTTTCAGGTCGGTTTTCTGGTATCGGTTCCATCAATTCGTCGATCAAGCTTACGAACAACTCGTCAACGCCTACAGCTTGATTTCTCCAATTTATTTTACCAGTTTTTACATTGACGGGAAAGTCGATCGGCTGCAAACCCGTTAATAAATGTACAAAAGTACGGCCCAAAGCAAAAAAGTCCGTTAGCGAAGCCCTCGAAGAGGATCGCACTTCAGCTTTACCTGCAATTTGTTCGGGCGCAGAGTATCCAGCAGAACCTACAGGCGTTGTATCAATCCCTGCTTCTGTTGCAGCCCCAAAGTCAATTAATCTCAATTTCCCATCGGCTGCAAGCATCAAGTTGGATGGCTTAATATCCCGATGCACTAAATGATATTTGTGAATTGCCTCCAAAATATAGAGCATTTGTTGCAGCCAATCAACAGCTAATGTTTGAGAAATGTACTGATGTTTAGTTAGAAATTCTGCCAAGTTTTCGCCAATAATTTTTTCCATCACCAAACAAGACAATTGCTGCGAGTTATGGGGGAATTTAAGCTGGAAATAACCGTCTGGTTCGACTTGGGGAACTCTTCCCTTTCCCGCTAGCCAAATTAATGCCCGCGCTTCTTGTTGAAACAAACGAAGTAAATCGGGATTGTGTGTATGTTTCAAGACTTTTAACACCTTGAGTGTTCCCCATTCATTGTCCCCGGTTCCCCAATCTTGGACTTCAAAGATGTCTGTGGGGCGTGCGGGATTGGGCGATCGCACTGGCTTGATGATACGATAGCGATCGGCAATTAGTAAAGCCGTGCCACAAGCCTGACAATTTTGAGTAGCAGCAGTATTTTCCCGTTGTTCGCATTGAGGATTGATACAGTAACTCATCTGTCTTGATGCGTCCTGGACTGACGGATTTAACGGATTGATTCAATTATTAGCGCGAAACCCAGTAGTTCTGACCTTACTACTGGGTTTCTATTACCGGCCATTTTACACGCTACCACATTTAAGTCAAGGATTTAAGATTAATATCATCGCGCTCTACCGATTGAGCTACTCCCCAGTGTTTGGTTGGGGAGGCTGGAATTGAACCAGCAACCTCGATGACCTGATTGTTCCTGACATTCGTTTTGGCGATCGGCGGTGAATGCTGAGTTTAGAGTAATAATTTGCTATTGAATTTGTACGCAACGCTGCCTCTGCCAATTTGGGCTACCCCTCATTATTAGGTTGAAGGGACAGGAGTCGAACCTGTACTGTCACAGTTGTACGGTTTAAATTAAAGTTTGAGATTGAGCTTGTACTCTGTTTATATCTTAAACCATAACTATCAAAAAAGCAAGCTATTAGCGGAAAATAAATTGAAAAATTCGCTCTCCTACTCTCTGTTCTTCAACTTCAGAATTGTTAGC
This sequence comes from Microcoleus sp. PH2017_05_CCC_O_A, assembly GCF_020738785.1. NCBI lineage: Bacteria > Bacillati > Cyanobacteriota > Cyanophyceae > Oscillatoriales > Microcoleaceae > Microcoleus > Microcoleus sp. PH2017_05_CCC_O_A. The sequence goes on from NZ_JAEQCB010000028.1 coordinate 8,039, forward strand.
TTCTTCGCGGGAAAACATCACAGCTTTCTGCAATATTTCCACCCTTTGCAGCAACTCATTGATCCGCTGCGCTGGTAAAGCTCCAGAAAACTTGACAGTGCGCCAGTAGCCGATCGTAATATCTTCGTAATAAACATCGACTTGAGCCGGATGGTGTTCCGTAGCTTCAGCTTTCACGTGATTGCGCGGAGTTTTAAAAGTCTTGAGAGTTTGCACCGGTTCTGTTGCCCAACAGTCGGCTGAAGCATCAAAGTTCCAAGTCTCGGAAGCATCTAAAACAGGAAGTTTTTTGATAAATGCTTGCAACTCTGACAGTTGCTTTTCAATGAATAGTAAATAGCTGACTGGCACTTGGCTCAAAAGCACGTTTCCGTCTACAGTTACGTCGGCACGGGCTCTGCAATTTGTCCAGTCTTTGGTTGCGGTTACGTCGAAGAGTTTGGTCAAAACTTCTGTTGTTTTGCGGATAATCTCTTCGGCTTTGACTTCGACTTTTTTGGACTCGGGTGGCAGTTGTTCGCCTTCTTCGTCTTTGGGGCGGTACGTGCGGGAGATTCCCGAAAGCACGGCGGGCTTTTGGAGGGCTTTTTGGGCTTCTGCTAGTTCTTGGATCGATCGGCTTTTGATGCCTTTCTCGATCGCGATAATCTGATTTAATCGTGCCATTGTTCTAAATTATTGATGCTGAACTCATGTCAAGTATGGTTGCAGGGCGATCGTCAAACTCTTTCTCGTGTGGCTTTTAGGGCTTTGAGGACTGAAGTCCTGGCTGCAAACCTTACGATTTTTAAGCTGACATCACAGACATTTGTAGTATGACATACTTCAAAGAGAATGACAAGCTTTCCTTTGCAGGGGCCATGCCAAGAGTCCCCGCCCTGACTAGCCCAACAATTTATGACTCAAAAACTTGGCAAAATCCCTAGCATCGCTGCGGATCAAGTGAATGCCGTCATTGGTGCGCCATTCTCGCGGGGGCGGGGGGGGCAACCACTCAAAGCGATCGGACGGAAACAGCTTTTTAGTCAATTCTCGGACTTGTTTTCTCCTGATTGCAGCGTCAACTCGCGACTCTTGAGGAATGTCAAATAAAATTATTTTTGCCCCGCTATTTTTATTGATTTCAGCGATTTGAGCTCTAATTACAGCAGCTTCTTTTTTGATATCTTCTGCATCTTTTTTAGACAAAGGTTGGCTTTGAATGTCAACTGTTGTTTGGATAGCTTTTTGCGATAATTCCGGAGTAAGATTGCGAGCCTCTCCGCTATCTAGTGCCTCTTTTGTTGCTTTTTGATTTTGTTTAGAGCGTTTTTTTAACGAATGTATAAAAATACTAACTGGACGATATTCTTCTCTCAGTATTGGCAAATACTGGCGCATCCAATAAAAAACAGGATTGTACAAAGATTCAACTAAATCCCTATCTATTGTGCGACTAATAGTATCGTTAATTTCTACCAAAATAATCGGAGGGTTGCTATTACTTTTTTTAACTATTTCTAAACCCGTCTGGCTCGATCCTCCCCCCAAAGCTATGCTATTTACGCCCTTTCCAATGTCTGTAACATGAAGGTTGGCAGATAGAGAACTACCCACCATGACAATTTTCAGATCGGAATCATCATATACATACCTTTGAGCTTTGACAATATTATTTTGAATCAGGCTAACTCCGTCAGAAGCTGGCAACACTCCGCCACTGACGAGAACTTGATAAAAACTTATTACAAACAGGAAAATTAGTACCGGGCGCAGAATAGATCGCAACTTGTATTTTATAAACATTGAACACCTTCTAGAATTGGAAATAAATAAATTGTTTCGAGCTGCCACTGTTGAGGAATATCATTGCTAGCATAATTCCTAAAGCTACATCTTGATAAATACTCCAGAATTTTTGATTTTTTTTAAGTGAATCATGTTTCATCAGATTTTGCCAAGTGGGAAAATGAGGAATGTGATAAATTACTACTGGTAGGGAAAAAGTTAGCGTCGGAATAATGTGAGTCCAACCAGGCTTGACTTTATAGTTGCGAACTAAAGTAACTGCGAAGTCAACTGCTTCTTCAAATCGTGGGAGTTTGAAAAGCAGCCATCCGAAGGAAACAAAAGAGAAAATTCCTACAACGCTAACGCTGTCAAATAATAATTGCTGCCAGATTGGTTTGGTTTCTGCTGAATTGGGTTCTGGGGATTTATTTTTGGATTTGTCGAACCCAAAAAAGCGTTCTACTGCTAAACCAAATCCGTGATAAATTCCCCAAACTGCATAACTCCAAGCAGCACCGTGCCACAATCCGCCTAAAGTCATTACTGTCATTAAGTTAAGATAAGTTCTGATTTTTCCTTTACGGTTTCCTCCTAGGGGAAAGTATAGATAATCTCTGAGCCAAGTTGATAGGGAAATGTGCCACCTTCTCCAGAATTCGGAGAGGGAACGGGAGATGTAGGGAAAGTTGAAGTTGTCGGGAATTGCGTAGCCCAAAGCCGCTGCTAAACCGATCGCAATTAAGGAGTAACCGGCAAAATCGGCGAAGATTTGGATTGAGTAGCCGAACAGCAGCGTCAGGTTGGTAATAGTTCCAAATCCTTGGTAGTAGGGAAAGCTGATCCAGAAGGTATAGTCTTTTAAGTTGTCGGCGACGACCATTTTTAGGAAGTAGCCGACTGTGAGCGATCTAAAAATGAAATTGAAAGAAATGTCTTTTAAATATTTAGGCTCAATCTGGGGATAGAATGTCTTGGATTTTAAAATAGGGCCTGAGAGTAAATTGGGAAAAAAGCTAATAAAAAATGAAGTATTGAGCAGGTGTTGGCTAAATTTGGGTGATACGTAAGCGTGGGATTCTGTTTCGCTTTCGCTTTTATCTTTTTGACTCAGTACATCTACCACTAAACTTATGCCTTCAAAGGTGTAGAAAGAAATACCGATTGGCAGAGGTAATTTTAAGAATAAATAAGCAATACTGCCTTCGGTTCGAGCAATATTAAAAACATCTGCAACAAAGTTAGTGAGCAAACCGGCGTATTTAAACAAGCTCAAAATTAATACATTCAGAAATACTCCTAATAAGGCCCAAAAAAAACGCTGTTTCTTGTCTGAAATTCTGGCAATTTGAAAGCTGGCTGTAGCGTTGATCGCAATTGAGAGGAGCAGGATTGACAGCAGTGCGGGAGCGTTCCAACTGTAAAATATGAAGCTGGCAATTATGAGGATGGGAACTTGCAGTTTTTGTAAGGGAGGGAAATAATATATGGTGAAAACAATTGCAAAAAATACTAGAAATTCAATACTGTTAAATAACATATTCTTTTGATTTCGGTCTTTGATAAGTCTAACGGACAGCGGGTTGATTACTTTGGTTTTTCATCGGTTTTTCAACCGATATCCCTCGCGTTGTCTGGTGGGATTTTTGTGAAAAAACCCAGTTTCTGCGTCTCAGAGTTTTTTACCTAAGTTGTGACACCATTTTCCTAAAATAATGCAACTGTTGGCAAGCTTTAAACCCATACATAGTAAGTCATTTCCAACTTTTTGATTTTCTATGCAAAAAGCGAAAATCGAAAATCGAAAAAGTTATCACTCACTATATCAAGGAGTGGCACTAATGCCAAGAGCGGACTCGTGGTGAGAGGTCGATCGCGCTTCCTGCAAAAGTGTAGCAAAGTTTACCTATTTTTCACGCTGCGACTACCTCCTGAGATAGATGTGCAAATACCTCCAGGGGCAAATTGCAATATTGGGAAACATTTCTTAACATATAGATAACAAAGGGAATCCGAGGAGACCAAAAATCCTTAAGCCCTTGGGGTGCTCGGTTAACCAGATTCTTCGCAAACAAGGGCTAAATCAATGAACAAGCAGCAAAACTCCGAAGTTTCAGCATTTTTGCCAATGCTCCAAAAAGGCATTTGGCTGTTTGGGATTCTGTCTTGGATATTCGGGCTGACAGATAGAAGCATTGCACTATTGTCTGACGGATACCTGTCCGCGATCGATATTGTCCAGCTATTTACAGCTTCCTTCTTTTTCGTTAGTTGGATTTTTTTAAGCCCGTTTCTGAGTTCTAACTCCCAGAGTCAGCGGAAGGTAGAAGGCATTCGGCAGAAAGTAGAAGCATCTCGCTAGTTTTTAAGGAATGAGAATTAAATAACTTACAATCTTTATTGTTCTTGTGGGATGGGCGTCCCGCCCGTCCAGAAAGGACGGGCGGGACGCCCATCCCACTTTCAAGAGTGTAAATTATTTAATTTGCGATCCTAAGTTGTTATGTTAGATTCGGTCGGGCTGTTGGTTTCTTCTGTGGCGAAGCGGGCGGGCCAAATGCGATCGCAAAAAAACAAAGTCCCCGCCGTCATACACAGTGGAATCGCCAACAGATTCAACAGGGGAATGCTCACCAAACCCAAACAAACCAAACCAAAACTCCCGCTAGCCGGCAAACTCGCCCGAATTATCTCAAATTTATCCTGAAAAGGTAGCTTCCGCCGCTCCAAAGGTGCATTTAAAAAGTCCAAACAGACAATAGTCGCGCCCAAAGCTACGCCTCCTAAACTGCTAAGAATAGAGCCGGGGCCGGGGAGAAAATTCAGCAGCAGGAGCGGTATCCCGATGCTGAACAAAAGTTGTAGTTTTCGGATTTCAAAGCCGATCGCCATTTGTAGATCCCGAAAAATACTCGCCAAGTTCATTGGTGCTTCTGCGGGCAATTGACCGTTCCGCAGAAGTTCCAATTGTTCGGATAATTTGCCGTACCAGGGCGAACCTAAAATCACGCCAAACTGGACTAATAAAAACCCGATTATTAACAAAAGTCCTGAAACCAAAAGTACGCGCAGCAGCCAGCCGAAACCGATTGTTAAGACGCCAAGAAAGCTCAGCCAAGCTGGCAAACTCGCAATTAAATCATTAAATTTGACTGACAAATCGGCAACTAAAACGTCTATGCCTGCCAAACTAGGAAATAGCAAGCTTAAATAAAGACCGATACCAATTAAAAAATTTAGGACGACGGGAATTAATACATAAGTCCACAGCTTGGGAGTTTGCAAAATCAGCGTGAAAGCTCGAAAAGGATAGGTGAAACCTACCAAAAGTCCAAGGGGAGCGGTAATGGCTGCGGGGGCGGGATTTGAATTGAGCTGTTTTGACATATGGTTAAACAGTTGACAGTTGACAGTTGACAGTTGACAGCGAATTGATAAGAACGGAGATTTAAACTCCGTTTTTATCACAATCTGCCTTCATGAGTAAGGGCTTCAAACCCGGCTATTCGGTGAAGGAAGAAGGAAGAAGGAAGAAAGCCCTTCGACTACGCTCAGGGTACAAATTCTATTATTATTACGTATGAGGATTTATTGCAGGTAGCCCCAAAAGTGAAGCTTTTTATTTACCATACCCCGGAACTTACGCCAGCAGACAAGATGCCGGCTTGCGCGATCGCAGTTGATGTACTGCGGGCGACTACGACGATGGCGACGGCCTTGAATAATGGGGCGGAAGCTGTGCAAGTTTTCAGCGACTTAGATAAGCTGATGGCCGAGAGCGAAAAATGGCCTGGAGACAAGCGGATTCGCGCCGGAGAGCGCGGTGGCGCGAAAGTTGACGGTTTTGACATGGGGAATTCGCCGCTGGACTGCCCGCCAGAAAAGGTGACTGGAAAGCGAATTTTTATCAGCACAACTAACGGTACTCGGGCTCTGCAACGAGTGCAAGATGCTGCTACGGTGTTGACGGCGGCTTTGAACAACCGCAAATCTGTGGTGCAGTTTCTGTTAAGCAAAAAGCCGGAAAGTATTTGGATTGTGGGTTCTGGTTGGGAAGGGAGTTATTCGTTGGAGGATACGGTGTGTGCTGGTGCGATCGCCCAAAGTCTTTTAGCAGAAAGCGGTATTCCTGCGATCGATTTTGCTGGTAACGATGAAGTGTTTGGGGCGATCGCTCTTTATCTGCACTGGCAAGATCGGCTGCATGAATTGTTGGAAAAAGCCAGTCACGGCCAGCGCCTCCTGGGTTTGGGTGTGATTGAAGATTTAAAATATTGCGCGCAATTAGATACTTTAGATGTGCTTCCTATGCAGCGAGAACCGGGTGTGTTGGTGAAGTCGGATTTTAAAATTTCTTAGGCTGATTTCTGGGTTTTATCTTCGGAAGAAACGGCGAATTGAAATTGTCTGCGAGTGCAGTATTGGTAGGTACGCTGGGAGCATCTCAGTTTTGCATTTACAACAGTGCGAGCTTAAGAGCTCGCGTATTGTACAATACGCGAGCTCTTAAGCTCGCACTACAATAAAAAAAATGCTTTTTACAAAACTGAGATGCTCCCGATGCTCCCGGAGCATCTCAGTTTTGCATTTGTAGTGCGAGCTTAAGAGCTCGCGGGTATTATACTCGCGAGCTCTTAAGCTCGCACTCAAAGAAAAAATGCTTTTTACCAAAATGAGATGCTCCCTGCGAGTCCGCATCCAATCGGAGGACTGAAGTCCTCACTACGAACGACGGAAGTTAGTAATTAGCGAACAATATTTTTTCAATAAAGTGCAATTAAAGATATTGAGTAGGGAGACAATATTGTTGTATTCCTAGTGTATTCCAGACAATTAAGAATTGTTGGATTCGCCGAACCGTTGAATTAAACACTCGGCAATTCTGGCTGATGCACCGCCTTCTCCCATGCGGCGCCAGCCATTTTCAGCGATTAGCTGCAACCTGTCGGGATCGCGAAGCAAAGACTGGATGGTGCCGGCAACTTCGGCGGGATGTTTGACTAAAATTAATGAGGGGCCTAAGAGGCGACTTTGAGCTTCGGCAAAAGCGGGAGTAAATTGCGGGCCGCTTCCGGGAATGGCGATCGCCGGTTTTCCTAAACCGACAAATTGTTCTGTAGCGGTTCCGGCCATTGCGATCGCTAAATCGGCTTGGTACAAACAATCGTTAAAACTTTGCTGAGTTAAAATCATCGTGGCTTTTCTTTGCACAAAAGTCAAGGGCAATAGCAAATTAGGAGATTCTTTCCTAATTTCTTGAGCGCTAGAAACAGGAGGTCGCAAAATACTGCCTTCTCGCCGCTGGGTTTTAGTTTCGCCGTCTTGACGCCAGCCGAAAAATTCTAAACTAGGTCGCAAAGCTTCTAAGTTTAACTCGGGAGAAATAGCTCCGAAAAATAACAATTTGCGATCGCCAAACAGAGACAAAATTCCGGCTACAGCCTCTACTATTAGCAGCCAATTAGCATAGGCTTCCGGCGCTCGGGAACCGGGCAGTAAGGTGATGACGAGCGATCGCTCCATTTCCCGAAACTCTGCATCAGGGCCGTAAAAACGGGCGGGGTTTTCCGGTTCGAGTCCGTCCATCATGGGATTGCCGAGATTGTAGGCGGGAATTCCCAGCTTTTCTAAAGTCTCGGCGGTGAGGGCGTCCCGGACAAAAACGGCTTTACAGAGCTTTCTAGTCATCAACCAGCGCTCCCAAGGGAAATAAACCGATCGCGACCAAATCTTCCAAGCCCACGGGCGGGATTTGCCAGCCAGAGGCCCCTGCTCGTCCCGCACGTGATACTCCGACTTAGCCGTGCCGACAAAGGCATAGGGCGCGGCGCCCAGCCAAGCAAACAGCAGCGGTACAATATCTCCGCAAGCTAAGATTGCTGGCTTGTGATTTCCAGACTGTTGTGGCGATCGCACCCAAGCGCGGATAGCTTTAAACTGAGCTAGGGTCAACTGAAGCAACCCGCCTTTGACATCGCGCAAAAATTCCCTTCCGTCCATGTAGATAAAGCCACCCGAAGGCATCCGCTGCACCGGGCCGATGATGCAGGCGTTTTCTAGTTGAGCGAAAGCTTGCCCTTCGCCCACTAGCGGAAACACGGCTATTTCTGGGGGATGCGGGTGCTGTTGCAGTTCTCGCAAGATGCGAAGGGCGATCGCATCTTCTCCGTGGCCGTTACTGAGGCAAAGTATTTTCAATCCCAAATCTCTCAAAAAACTGTCTCTCATATTATCATCGGGCAAACAGGGCATCGGCCAAACAGGGCATTGGGCATACGTCACTTTTTTGAGAACTACTATATAGCAGAAAAAATGAAGTAAGTAGACCCGCGCGAGTCGGGCCCTTTTTGGTAAAATAGCGGATGAAACTCCTATTTTAGAGGTAAAATCGGATGCTACAAACCCTGCCAAAATCTTTGACACTCGAAGAGTTTCTGAAGTTGTCAGAAACCAAACCAGCCAGCGAGTACATTGACGGTAAAATCATTCAAAAACCCATGCCTCAAGGAGAACATAGTGTAATTCAAGGCGAGTTGACAAGTGCTGCTAATGCTGCTCTCAAACCTCAAAAGGTGGCGCGAGCATTTCCCGAACTGCGGTGTGTTTTTGGCGGTCGCGCGATCGTTCCCGACGTGACTGTATTCACTTGGGAGCGCATTCCCCGTAACGAAAATGGCGGTGTGGCAAATGTGTTTGCGATCGCCCCGGATTGGACAATTGAAATCCTCTCCCCTGACCAAAGCCAAACTAAAGTTACTAAAAATATTTTACATTCTCTCAAACACGGAACTCAAATGGGTTGGTTAATCGATCCAGAAGAGCGATCGGTTTTTGTATATCGGCCGGCTCAATCAACCGAGGTGTTTGACGAACCGGAACAGTTATTGCCCGTGCCATCTTTTGCCAGGGAATTGCAACTGACAGTAGGAGATTTATTTGGTTGGCTGTTACAGTGAAACAACAGAATATTATATAGCCTTTCTCACTAACATGAGTTACGCATTGGGCGAAGCGAAGCGGAGGGATTGGGCCCAGCGTAGCGGAGGGATTGGATCTGACAACCAATAACTAATAACCAATAACTAATAACCAATAACTAATAACTACTAACCATCGATATACTGCTGTAAAATATTCCGAATTTGTTTGAGCTGAAATCCCTTAGCAAGTTGGCGGAGCTTCGTGGCAAACGGCACTAATTTTGGTTCCAAACTTTCCAGCTTAGCACTCTCCTCAAAAATTTCTTCAATGTCGCCCATAGCCGCAAGTTTCACAATTTTTGCTACCGACTCAGAAGCCGCAGGTAACAGAGCAGCATAAGCAGGAAAATCAGATGCTGGTGACAAACTGGGAGTTTTACAATTTTGGTTTTCCGGAGATTCCTCGTAAATCCATTCTAGTCCCAAATGCACGCGCAACTGTTCCAAAAAGTGATTTGCTTCGATCGGCTTGGGAAGAAAATCATCGCACCCTGCAAGGATGCTCTCTTGCTGCGCCGACTCGAAAACGCTAGCTGACAAAGCGATTAACACGACATCTTTTAATTCCGGCAACTGCCGCAGTCTCCTTGTAGTTTCTAAGCCATCCATTACAGGCATTTGCAAGTCCATTAAAATCACATCAGGTTGAAATTTGACTGCTTTGTAGAGGCATTCTTGACCATTTTGTGCCTCTGCAACTTCAAATCCCAAACGCCCCAGCATCCTGCACAACAAATCGCGATTTAGTTGATTGTCGTCCACGATTAGCACTTTCCGCTTATTGCCCACAAAACCGACCAGCCAGCGTTTTTCCCGCAAAGGAGACACCTCTAAGTAGCGTTTGGCTGCGGGCAATTCTAAATCTAGCCAGAAAGTGCTGCCTTTTCCGAAAGTGCTGTTGACGCGAATTTTGCTGCCCATCAGTTTAGCTAATTTCTGGCTGATCGAGAGTCCGAGACCCGTACCTTCAACAAAGGTATTGCCTCCTACTTGGTGGAACGGCAAAAATATTTCTTCTAACTTGCTTTTGTCTATTCCTGTCCCGGTATCCTCGACTTGAAATCGGATTTTTAAAGCGTGTTTAGCTGCGATCGCATTGTGGGAAAAGCGCAGATAAGTTTCTTTGAGTTCTGAACTCAAAAGCGAGAATTCGTATGTTTCTCCTTGGCTGCGACTCCAGGCCTCTGTGCCGACATAGCCGACTTTGAAAGTTACTCCGCCGCTGTTAGTAAATTTAACGGCATTGCTGAGTAAATTTATCAGAACTTGGCGCAATCTTTTTTGATCGACTTGGACGCAGGTGGGCAGGGGCGATACTTGTTCGTAATTGAAACAAATTCCTTTTTGATCTGCCCGCATCTGAAACAGATCCGCAATGTTTTTCGTAAAATTTAGAAAATTTAACTCTTCCGGGTAGAGTTCCATTTTTCTAGCTTCGATTTTAGAAAGGTCTAAAACATCGTTGATTAACATCAGCAGGTGTTGACCGCACTGTTGAATATTGCTGAGACTTTCTTGTTGATCGCAGCTTAAGTCTCTGTCGGTTTTGAGGATTTGAGCGTAACCTAAAACCCCGTTTAAAGGCGTGCGGAGTTCGTGGCTCATGTTGGCGAGAAATTCGCTTTTGGCGCGGTTGGCGGTTTCGGCGGCTTCTTTAGCTAATTTTAGGGCTGCTTCTGCTTGTTTGCGATCGGCTATTTCGGTTTGTGCTTGTTCAAATAGTGTCGATTGCTGGATCGCGATCGCCAATTGCACGCACAATTGCCGCAGGGATTCTATTTCTGAGGAATCCCAGACACGGGGGCCGCTGCAATCGTGGGCGATCAGCAGTCCCCAAAGTTGATTTTCTGCGGTGGGTTGGGCAGGGTAAATGCTTTCTCGTGCTTGTAAAATTGGCACTATTAAGTTAGCTCTAACTTCAAAATTTTCAAGAATTTTAATGTAGCATTCGCTCAGATTTTCACCATAAATATCTTCGATAGCTCGAATACAGCCTTGCTGGTAAATAGCAACAAATTTATCTTTAAAACAGGGGTCAAGATTGTTAAAACCTCGGAGAGAAATTCGATTCTTTGCCACGGATTCGACAACTACAGTGCCGCTCCAGTCGGGATTAAAGCGGTAAATAACTGTGCGGTCTGTTTGCAATAATTGCCGCACTTGATCGACAGCAGCGGTGAGGACTTCTTCTAAATTGAGGGAAGAGCGAATGCGATCGAGCATGGCAACTACCAGGCGTTCTCGCCTTAATTGCTTTAGCAGCGCCATCTCAGCTTGTTTGCGGTCTGTGATGTCGGTAATTACTCCCACAAACCCGATTAAATTATCAGTTTCATCTTTAATACAGTCAGCGCGAAATAAGGTTGTTACCAGTTCCTTGCTTTTAGTTTTGATTTTGAGTTCGCCTTGCCAAGATTTGCCTTTACGAATCGTTTTAAACATTTCTTGCAGCACTGAATTTTGCGGATAAATTGCCGTTGCTCCACCCGCTGCGTTCAGTTCTTCTGCTGTGTAGCCGTACCGCTGAATAAAGGCTTGATTGTGGTAGATCGATCGCCCTGTCAAGTCAGCAATGCCGATCGCATCGCTGGTGCTTTCTACGGCTTGAGTCACCCGCAGTAGGTCTAATTCAGCTTGTTTGCGATCGCTAATATCAGTAATGCTGCCGATATAGCCTTTAACTTCGTGCTTGTCTCCGATTTCGGCGATCGCCTGAGCGATCGCCCAAATTACCCGACCGTCTGGACGCAGAAAGCGGTATTCTGATTTAAAAGGAATTTTGTGAATAATTGCTCCATACCATTCATTCTTCACCCGATCCGCATCATCGGGATGTAGGGCATTCATCCAGCCAGTTTCGGCTGCTAATTCTGCATTTAATCCCGTGATTTCGCTCCACCGCTGATTCACATAAAGACAATTACCAAACGCATCACTGTGAAATATGCAAACCGGCGATGCTTCTGCCAAAGTTTGATAGCGGCGCTGGCTAGATTGCAGTTCTGATTCTGCTTGTTTTCTTTTGGTGATATCGCGGAAGATCGAAATTATCTCGCCCCCTGCAAGCATTGTCAGCGACAATTCTTGAGGGAACTTAGTACCGTCGCGCCGCTGACCGATCGCTTCTATATTGCAGTACCCTTTTTCCTGGAGCACCGGGATTATTTCACGTTCAAGATATTGAATTTCAGCACGGCTGTAGAGCATTTTCCATTTCTTCCCATACAGTTCGCTAGCGCTAGCCAAGCCGTACATTTTAAGATAAGCGTCGTTTGAATAAATACATTCTTTACGCTCGTTAAAAATAGCAATGCCGTCATGAGCAGCGCCCATAGCGACTGCTTGTCGCTGAAGTTCCGACTCAGCTTTTTTGCGAGAAGTAATATCGCGAGCCACTGCATAAATCAAACCTTCTTCGCTAAAAGGCGATGCCGTCCACAGCAACCATTTGTAAGAACCGTCTTGGCAAATATAGCGGTTTTCAAAGTAAATACTGGGCGTGCCACTTATTAGCTTTTCCGCTTCGATTAGAGTGGCTACTCGATCGTCTGGATGAATAAATTCGATTAATGGTTTGGCGAGCAGTTCGGCGCTGCTGTAGCCCAGAGCATTTGACCAAGCAGGGTTTAATCGTTTAAAATAGCCGTCGAAACCAGCAATACAAAGCAAGTCTAAGGATATAGTAAAAAAGCGATCGCGCTCTGTCTGTGCCTGCTTTAACTCAGTGATATCCATCACTAAACCGTCCCAGAGAATATCGCCTTTGCTCCCAGATTTGCTCTGATTGGTGAGCCTTTCCGGTCTGGATGCTCCTTGCAGCCACTTAACTTTTCCGGATGGCATAATCTGCCGCCACTGCTGCCGCCAAGGTTCCAGCATAGCGGCTGAAATTGCGATCGATGCTTCTAAATCTAAGCGATCGTCTGCATGAATTCGGCTGAAAATCAATTCTGCATTTTGCTCTATTGCTTCTGGCTCTAATTCGTAAAGTTCCCGACTGCCTGAAGAAACGTAAGGAAAATATTTTTCTCCGCTAGCTGAGAGTCGGAATTGATAAATTACTCCGGGCAGGTTGGCTACGAGTTTTTGAAATCGAGCTTCGCTTTGTTCCAGAGCTATTTGCTGCCGTCTGTATTCGGTAAAATTTCTGATTGTGCCAACTATTACTTTACTGTTATCAGCTCTTTTAAAAACGCTTTTCTTGGTAGAAATTATCCATTCTTTTCCCGCAGTGTCGGTGAATTTATCTTCTGTTTCCAAACAGATATCTTTTGCCAATAATTCTTCATCTTTTCTGCAAAAAACATCCGCTTCTGATTTTGGAAGAAAGTCATATTCTGATTTGCCGATCAGTTCTTGTCGAGATTTCCCTATCAACTGACAAAAAGCATCATTTAATATCATCCACCGGTTCTGGTCATCTTTGACAAAAATTGGATCTGGGGTCGCATTTAGAGTGTGGTTTAAAAATTCTTCAGATGCTTTCAGTTGTGCTTCGTAGCGGTAGCGATCGCTCACGTCCAACACCACTTCAATTATCCGGTCAATAGATCCATCTAGGCCGCGGATGCAGCGCAGCGAAACTCGCGTGTAAACTATTTCGCCATCTTTTCTAAACCACCTTTTATCTGAGATGTAACCGTCGGTTTTACCTGCTAACATCTGAGAAAATTTTTCAAAATTGGCCTCAAAATCCTCTGGATGAGTAAGCTCCAGGCAATGCTTGTGCACGAGTTCGTCGCGATCGTATAAGAGCAAATCGCACAGAGCGTCGTTAACTTCAATCCAATTGCAATTTTCAGCAATTGCGGGGTCAATAATTGGAGCGACGATGGCAATTCCGATCAGGGAATTTTCCACCACCGAGCGATATTTTTCTTCGCTTTTTCGCAAAGCATCTTGACTGTTCTGGCGTTCTATGGCGTAACGGAGCGATCGCACTAACAGTTCGCCGTCGATTTTTCTTTTGACTAAATAATCCTGTACGCCCACCGAAATCAACCGCAGCGCCAGCTCTTCGTCGTTTTGGGCAGTCAAAACTACGATCGGCACATTTACCCCATACTCTTGTATCCGAGCCACCGTCTCGATGCCCTGACTGTCTGGTAGTGAAAGGTCTAATAAAATTATGTCAAAACTTTCTTGATTCAATCGCTGCTGCGCTTCGCTGAGGCACTCTACTTTCGTCAGCAATATATACTGCCGACCGCTAATTCCTGACAGCAAATCTTCAATAAGCTCAGCTTCCTGAGGGTGGTCTTCTACTAACAGAACCTTGAAGCACGTAGGAGGTACAGCTAAGTTAAAAACTGCTTTCATAATATTTATTAATTAAAAGTTGTCTCAAGCTAACTTGGATTTTATCTTTTATTTCCGGGGGAGTTATCGAATTGCACCTACACATACATCGGCGATCGGATTGCGGTGTGACTGAACGCTACAAAACTTGTGTTTAAGAGTTATAATTATATCACAAATTCACTCGGCTGTCAACGCGAAATATGTTTTATTCTAACTTGCAATTTAACTGCTACCTTCAAGCTTCGCCCTGAAAATATAGGATTTAATTCAGCTTCTCCTGCCATCTAGCTTCTGGATATAGCCTTTCTCAAAAATATGAGGTACTCATGGGCATAGGGCATAGGGCATCGGGAATAGGGCATAGGGCATCGGGCATGGGGCAAAGAGGGCATCGGGAATACTTCACTTTTTTGAGAACCGCTATATAGCCTTTCGAGCGAAAGATGAGGTACAAATTTGATTTGAGATTTGAGATTTGAGATTAGGAGATTCGAGGATTCGAGGATTCGGGGATTGCGGAATTGGGGAATTGTTAATGAATTGGTCAATACCTCATCTTTCCGATAACCGCTATAAGTGCGTGCCTGATGTCTCGATTAAGGGAGAGTAAAGTGAAAAGTTGAACCTTGACCAGGTTCCGACTCCACCCACATAGATCCACCGTGACGTTCCACAATCTTTTGACAAATTGCTAAACCAATACCTGTTCCAGAATATTCTCTTTGAGTGTGCAAGCGCTGGAAAATTTGAAAGATGCGTTCTTGATGCTGTGGAGCAATCCCAATCCCATTATCTGACACAGAAAACAACCAGTTCTCCTCCTGTTTGGAAGCGGTAATATGAACCGTAGGCGGTGCATCGTGGCGATATTTAATTGCATTGCTGAGTAAATTCTGAAAAAGCTGTACCAGTTGAGAAATATCTCCCATTATCTCTGGCAATTCACTGTAGGTAACAACTGCTTGATCGTTGCGGATAGCCCCTTGCAGGTTGGCAATTGCTTGCTGGACTACATGATTGCAATCTGCCAATTCAAAGGGTTTCTGACTGCGACCAACTCGCGAATATTCGAGCAAATCGTCAATTAAAGTTTGCATTCTCGTGCAGCCCTGAACGATATTGGTGATAAACTTAATAGCTTGGCTGTCGAGTTGGTCTTTGTAGCGTTTTTCTAAAAGTTGAGCGTAGCTGGCAATAGTTGCTAAAGGCGCTTGCAAGTCGTGAGAAGCTACATAAGCAAATTGTTCTAGTTCGGCATTCGACCGCGCCAATTCTTGGTTAGATTTTAAGAGGGCAGATTCAGCGCGCTTGCGGTTCGATATCTCTTGTTGGAGGAGCAAATTTTGCTCTTGCAAGGCTTTTTCAACGGCGAGGCGGTTGCTGATTTCTTCTTGCAAAATCTGGTTTTTTTCGTAAAGAGTTTTTTCAACGGCTAAACGGCTGGTGATTTCTTCTAGAAGCAGCACATTTTGTTCTTTTAGCTGTTTTTGTAAGTTCCGCAGGGTAAGGTGACTTTCGATGCGGGCGAGCACTTCTTCAAACTGAAATGGCTTGCTGATGTAGTCAACTGCTCCTACTGCAAATGCGTTTACTTTGTCGAAAACTTCATCTTTAGCGCTGATAAAAATTACCGGAATTTCGCGAGTTTTAGGTTCAGATTTTAGATGCTGACACACTTCGTAGCCGTTCATTTCCGGCATCATTATGTCGAGTAAAATCAAATCGGGCGGATTAGAATTGCAGGCTCTCAGAGCCATTTGCCCATTAATCACGCAGCGGGGCGCGTACCCCCGATGAGTCAACATTGTAGACAACAGGCGCAGATTTTCTGGCGTATCGTCTACTACTAAAATGTTTCCTAATGGCGTCTCTGGTTGCTGATTGTTCATTGAGTGTTTTCCCAATATAAAGGAAGAAGGAAGTTCGGCAATGGATTATGTAACACAAGATGTAACGGATGGAATAAGGCTTAGTTATAGCTTTTCTGAGAAAGATGAGGTACGACTGGGCATAGGGCATAGGGCATAGGGCATAGGGCATAGGGCATAGGGCATAGGGCATAGGGCATAGCGCATAGCGCATACCTCACTTTTTTGAGAACCGCTATATGTAGAAGAGAAGTCAGAAGCAATAAAGCAAGGATTTCGGTAATTAATAAAATCCTAACCCTCGGGTGCGGTTCGTATATTTTATTTCGTAATTAAAAACAGACTGGGTTCTAGTAGGAATATTGGGGAAATAGAACTAGGAATCATCTCAGACATAGAATTTTCTATCATTTGTTTGTGCGGATTTTTTGGAATTGTTCGTTTACCAGAAAGAATTGGTTTAAATCCTCTCCCTTTTGGAAGAAATTAAAATTAGACGATTCATTACTCCAATCCTCTTCCTTCTAGGTAGAGGTCGCCCTCAAGCTGTCAACTGTCAACTGTCAACTGTCAACTGTCAACTGTCAACTGAATGAACAATCTTTAAATCTCCAGCAATAGAGTCAGAGCGTTATTGTACCAAGTCAATCCTTTATCTAAAACCTTAAAGCCAGCTACTTTACACATAGATTCTAAAGCATAAGCTGTAGGCAGCCACCACCAAGGGCCAAAGTCGTTGATGTCAAAAACGGCTTTATCAATTACTCCGAGAATTGGTGTGCCGTAGGTGTACTGCTGCCAGTAAGCTGTTAAGATAGCTCGTTCTGCTTCGCCCAAAGCGGGAATGAAGATTACCCCAGAAGCTGGAATTTCGTAGCGTCCCCGCTCGTTTTCTATAAGTTCTTGGGTAATTGCTGAAGTTAAGATTAAATACTGCCCTGTTATTTGACGCAAGCTCATTAAAATTTGCAAAGGGTGGGGGTGATGGTACAAAACTCCTGCACAGTGGACGACATCGTAAGGCTCACCAATTTCTGCAAGCTGAATCTGAGTTATATCTTGACTGATACAATTATAATTAGCAATATTTAAACTTGCCATGCGATCGCGAAAATCATCCCAAATGTGTGCGGATGCCGGCGTGACATCAATCATTGTCAGAGAAACTGCACCGTATTTGCTTGCTACGGATACTTTTTCGTTGACTGTGCCCCACAATCCCCCGACTTCTGCAAAAGTCTGATTTTTGACGACTCGGGCAATGTAGCGATCGCGAATATCGTCATTCTCCAACTCTGATAATATACTGCGATCGCCCGCCAAGTCCTTTTTCTGCAAAATTTCCGCCAATTTCCCGGATATTGCGGCATCTTGCGGCCGAATTTCTAACGCCATCAAGTACAAGACTGTAGCTGCGTCGGGGCGATCGCTCTCGGCAAACTTTTGGGCTGTTTCGCAGTAAAATTCAGGAGCGTGCAGCGGCTGCAATTCGTGGTGATAGTAACTCGTTGCCGGATCTAAACCTGACGGCACTCTTTTGATGAGAGCATCGCCTAACTTGGCGTAAATGTTGGGGAGATCCGGTTCGATTTGCAGCGCACAAAGGTAAGCAGAAACAGCTTCGTTCCAGTTGTGGATCTCAGTCAAAGCATCGCCTAAATTATAATAAGACCAAGAAAAATTGGGGTTGAGTTCAATAGCGCGCTGATAAGCAGTAGCTGCTGCTTTCCACTGATCGGTTTTTAACAGCGGTTCTCCTAAATTGTGGTAAGCCCAAGAAAAGTCTCGATTGAGTTCGATCGCCCGCTGGTATGCCAAGATTGCTGCCAACCAATCCTGGAGTTTAACTAAAGTTAATGCTAAATTATAATGAGACCAAAAAAAATCTGAATTAAGAGCGATCGCCCGCTGGTAAGCTGTCGCAGCTTCCGACCAGTTTTCTAATTGAAAAAGCGCATCTCCCAACTTGTGACAAGAACCAGAAAAATTCGGATCTAAGTCAACAGCTTGCTGGTATGCTGCGGCGGACTCCGACCATTTTTCTAATTTACCGTAAGCTTCACCGAGGCTGTAGTAAGACCAAGAAAAATTTGGGTCAATTGCCACAGCCGTGCGGTAGACAATAATAGCTTCTTGCCATTGTTCTAATTCGAGCAGAACGCTGCCTAAATTGTAGTAAGACCAAAAAGAATTCAGATTCAGCTCAATACTTTCGCGGTAGGCAGCTTCGGCTTGGCGCCAGAGTTTATTGGCTTGCAAAACATTGCCTAATTTGTAATGAAACTCCGAAATATCCGGTTGCAGCTTGATAGCTTTGCGGTAGTTAACAATAGCTTCGTCCCACTGTTTTAGGGCGCTAGCAGCTTCGGCTAATTTGGTGTAAGCTTCACAACAACTAGGGTTTAAATAAATAGCGCGGTGGTAACAAACTAGAGCTTTTTGTGGCTTGTTTTGCGCCAACAAAGTATTGCCCAAATCTAGATATTCTTCCGGTATGTCGATCGGTTCCACGCTGAGTGATTGATACCAACAGTCGGCTGCTGGCTCAGGTTGACCGACTTCGGTAAATATCCGGCTCAAATTGCGGTAAAATCCTGCAAAGTCTGGTTGTAGGGCGATCGCTTTTTGGTAACAGTCGATCGCTTCTTGCCATTGTTGCAAACTAGCGCAGAGGGTGCCGAGGTTAGCAAAAGCTTCGGCAAAATCCGGTTTGTGGGCGATCGCAACTTTATACCAATACCGAGCGTCTTCTAGCTTACCCTGAGCTTGCAGCGCCTTTCCTAAGGTTTTGCAAGTCTCGGCGGAATCGGGGTGGGATTCGAGAATTTGGTGGCAAAGTGCGATCGTCCGATCCAACTTCCCTAAAGCTAAATATATTTCTGCCTGTTGTTGCAAATCAACCGCGGCTGTTTCTGAATTCACTTTTAACGTTCCTGTTTAGTAATAATTCCCTGTGTAATTGTAGAGCAAAACCTCTCTAATATCCTCCAGATCGTGCACCGACATCAGCCTGACTGTAAATACCGAGTACCTGGATGGCATTTATGCGATCGTCATCGAGGGCTACGCTAACGAACTTTAATAGGACTTACGCACAGGTTGCCAGAAACCGGGTTTTTGCTGAGAAGACGCGCTGTGATTCGCAAATTTGGGAAAAAACCCGGTTTCTTTGTCGGAGTGCGTCGAGGACTGTTTAAGTTAATTTGTACGCAAGTCGAGCAAACACATATTTCGATTAAACTAAGATAGCAACCAGTTAAGTAAACCCACCTAATAAAACTCAAAATACGGCTCGCGCTTAAGCTTGTTGTGTATATCTTTTTCCCTCTTCCCTCTTCCCTCTTCCCTCTTCCTTCTACTGAACAACCAGGTAAACAATGTCAGCAGCCACACGCACACCGCAAGTCAGCGTAATTATAGCAGCATACAACGGATCTCGCTACATCGTACAAGCGGTAGAAAGCGTGTTGTGCCAAACTTTTACAGATTTAGAAATAATCGTTGTAGACGACGGTTCGACAGATGAGACACATCAGGTATTGCAGCCTTATTTCGACAGAATTCGCTACGTATATCAAGAAAATGCCGGAGTAGCAGCAGCCCGCAACCGAGGAATTCAGGAATCCAAAGGCGAATTCATCGCTTTTTTAGATCAAGATGACTTCTTTTTGCCAGATAAATTAGCAGCACAAATATCCCTATTTCGCCAGCAACTCTCCTTAGGAATTGTTAACAGCGGCTGGCGCATTGTCAACCAGCAAGGCGACAAAATTTCCGATATCAAAGCTTGGGAATATTTCCCAAAATTGAACTTAGAAACTTGGATAGTACAAATGCCCGTACTTCCCAGCGCCATGATGTTTTCACGTCAGTGGCTGGAACTTGCAGGCGGATTTAATTCAGAATTTGATTCAGTAGACGATTCAGATTTAGTTCTGCGTTTAGCCCTCTTGGGTTGCGAAGCAGCATGGCTGCCTCAAGTGACAGTATCCTACCGCCAGCACGATCAAAATGTATCAATAAAAAAAGCTCTCAAACAAGCCAATCTTTTTATTACCTTAAAACAGCAATTTTTCGCCAAACCAGATTTACCGCAGCACATCCGCGAGTTAGAAAATCCGGCTTTTTACGAAGCATTGACTTGGATGGCTTGGCAATTGTACTATAGTAACCATCCAGTAGAGGCGGTTGAATTTTTCCAAAAATCTATCCAGTACAGTCCTTATCCTCTAAGGCCAACAGTCACCGATTGGCAGAAGCGTCTGAGTGCGATCGCTCAAACTTACGGAGTTACAATCGATTTTCAATCGTTAAGAAACTTACCAGAATGGAAAAAAATAATGGCTAGCATACCTACCTCAAAAACACCGCGAGTCAGCGTAATTATCCCGGCATACAACTGCGAACACTACATTACTAGAGCTGTGGAGAGCGCTGTAAATCAAACTTACCAAAACTGGGAAATTATCGTCGTAGATGATGGTTCTACAGACAATACGAGGCAAACTTTAGAGCCGTACCGCGATGTGATTCAGTACGTATATCAAGAAAATCAAGGAGCAGCAAAAGCTCGAAACCGCGCTTGCGAAATGGCCAAAGGCGAATTTTTAGCATTTCTGGATGCCGACGACTTTTTCCTGCCAGAAAAACTCGCCAAACAAATTGCTTGTTTTGAAGCTGACCCCACTTTAGGGATGGTACAAAACGGCTGGTTGATGGTTGATGAAACCGGAAAAGACATCTACCCAGTCATGCCTTGGGAAGACACGCCCAACTTAGATTTAGAAAGCTTTGTCCTGCACAAAAGCGTGCGTCCCAGTGCAATGATGGTGCGGCGCGAGTGGTGGGAACGTCTGGGCGGTTTTGACCATCGCTTTCCGCCAACAGAAGATTTAGATTTTGCTTTGCGTTTGGGTTTAAAAGGCTGCAAATGTGCGTGGTTAAAAGAGATATTAACCTGCTACCGCCAGCACGATAGCAATCTCATGTCCGGTGGGGAAAAAGTGATGAAAAGCATGGAAATTGTAATGGAGCAATTCTTCGCCCAACCCAATTTGCCCGATCGCATACGCCAATTACAAAAGGCAGAACGTTACAAGTCTTTAGTGTGGATAGCGTGGCGGATGTACCGCGACGGATATTTGCCAGAGATGGTCGAGTGTTTGAGAAAATCCCTGTACTATACTCCTTATAATGGCACAGAAACAGTTTTTAAATGGTTGGAAACTTTTAGAGTTTCTTCGGAAAAATACACGAACAACTTTGATGCTTATGCCTTAACCAATTTAAAAGAATGGCAAGACATGGTGGCGGAGGCAGTCAACAATACCTATCAATTTAAATCAGAGCCTAGTTCAATTGGCCGCCAGCTTGCACCGCACGTACTCGTCTATGCAGAAGACCACGGAATCGGCGGTTTGGCGCAGTTCAACCACTCGCTACTTTCCAAATTAGCAGCCGACGGCTACCGAGTTACTAGCGTGCAAACTAAAGCTTCTAATCCTTTAATTACCGAACAGCAACAACTAGGTATCGAGCATATTTGGCTGGAGTTCGATACGATGAGGGAGTTTTTGCGAATTGCCTACAATTGTAGCGATGCTGAAAGAATTTACGCGGAAGCTAAACCGGATTTAATTATATTTAGCGATGGCTGGCCGATGGCAAATTTTGCTGCGAAACAAGTTGCACTCAAACAGAACATACCTTATGTAATTACTCTGGGTTATATCGATCGCACTTATAAGACTTTTAACCGTGGAGATCAGGTTCCCTATTTCGATGCAGTGGCCTATCAGTACAATTTAGCTAAAGCGGTGATAGCTGTTTCCCACGAGAATTTAAACTTGTTCAAGAGTTTGTTCAAAATGCCTCGGGAATGGGGGAAAGTAATTTATTACGGCAGGCCGAACAATTACTTTGAACCGCCCAATCTCTCAACCCGCCAACGCCTGCGCCAAGAACAAGGCATTCCCGAAGAGGCTGTGGTTTGTTTCACGGCGGCGAGACTGACTCCAATTAAAGGATATCAGTATCAATTGCAGGCGATCGCCAAACTGAAAAATCTGCCTATTTGGCCCCAGCTATATTTCGTTTGGGCCGGCCCCGGTTCCACCACTCACGACAACATGGAACCGGAATTGAGAGCAACTGTCAGCCAATTAGGAGTCACCGAACAAGTTAAATTCATCGGCCAGCGGTGGGATATTGCCGATTGGTTGGATGCCAGCGACATCTTTATTTTATCATCCAAAGCAGAGGGAATGCCGCTAGCAGTAATGGAAGCAATGGCGAAGGGATTACCCGTAATTGCTACAGCAGTCAGCGGGATTCCCGAAGAGTTGGGAGATACCGGAAAGTTAATCGCCGATCCGACAATTGACGCGCAACAGACAGCACAAGAGTTAGCCGCAACGGTAGAACTATGGGCCCAAAATCCCGAATTGCGGAGGCTTGCAGGACAAGCTTGCAAACTGCGAGCCCAAGAGCTTTTTAAGGAAGAACGGATGCTGTTGGAATACTCAGAAGTTGTCGCCGAAGTCTTGTCTGCTAGTGGGAATCGAGACAAATTTGCGTTAGCGAAGCCCTCGAAGAGGATCGCGCCCAAAGTCCAAAAGCAGATTGAAAAAGTTGACAGTATGCTCCATTACTATTATCTAGTATGGCAGGCTTGGCAAGCTTGGGAGCGCGGGGATATGTCCGGGATGGTGGAGAAGTTGCAGTCAGCTTGGAAATGCACGCCATTGTTGACAAGCGAAACTATCTTGAGTTGGATTGTAAATTTTGTTGCCTTATCTTCAGAGAAAGGGGAGCAATTCGATACTTGTGCGCTGATTAATTCCGAAGCTTGGCAAGAATTGATGGAATTAGTACAGGGTTTTGAACTCGCCTTGTCTCGTTAAATTTTAAGGTACGTTGTTGCGATGAAAGCGCTCTTTCATATATAAACAAAGAGCGCTGAAGCGCAACTACATACCTTGGAAAGAACTCATTTTAAGGTACGTTGTTGCGATGAAAGCGCTCTTTCAATATATAAACAAAGAGCGCTGAAGCGCAACTACATACCTTGATTGAATTGAAGTCTTTTTCTGTTTGCAACCACATACAATATGCAATTCACCTTCAAGTTCAAACCTATTAATAAGCTGCTGCCAATTTGCTTAGCTTTGGTAACAATCCTGTTAATCGCGTATTTTGGGCAGCAGCCAACAATTGCCCAAATGCGATCGAACGTCACAGTCGATTTTGGACAGCCAGCCACCGGTATCACCTCCATGAGCGGCTTCTTGCACGGAATCGACCCCAGCAAGCCCCCCGATAGCTCCATTAAGCCCTTGCAGCCCAAGCTGTGGCGCGCCGGAAGACTCGATATTTACGATCGAGTAATCGCCAGCGGAGCCGAATTTCAACTATTAGTTAGCGACCTCTGGGGCTACGGCAGCAACCCCAAAGGCTGGCCCTATCAAAATTACCCCGCATGGGAAGCCTTCATCCGACAGTTAGCCCAACAGAATAAGGGCAAAAAAATTATTTGGGATATCTGGAACGAACCAGATTTAGTAAATCCGTTTTGGAAGGGAAGCAGAGAACAATTCTTTGAAACTTACAAAAGGGCTTACAAAATCTTGCGGCAAGAATTGGGGCCGTCAGCGATGATTGGCGGGCCGAGCATCAGCACTTACAACAAAGAATATCTCGCCGCTTTTTTGGATTACTGCAAAGCGAACAAACTGGAAGTAAATTTCCTAGCTTGGCACGAACTCAATGATACCATAATTTTATTTGTTGACGATCACGTATTTGATGCTAAACGCAATTTCCAACAAAGTCCCTTTTACAAGGAACTAAAATTGCAAAAGATTTATGTCAACGAAATTGTCGGAGAATTAGCGCAGTATCAGCCGGGGGAAATTTTAGGTTATTTGTCTAACTTGGAGTATGCAAGAGCTGATGGTGCTTGCAGAGCTTGTTGGGATACAACAGTAGGTAAAAAAGTTAGTAATTGCTTCAACAATACGCTGACTGGGATGGTTACGCCGAATACTTTTGAGCCGAGGGCTGCTTGGTGGACTTACAAAGCTTATGCTGATGGAGTGAATTCGCGGGTGCTGAGTCGATCGGATAGCGATCGTCTTGTGGCCTTAGCTAGCAAGTCAAATCCCGAAGGTAAAGCACAGGTACTTTTGGGTTATTTCGATCGCAATTATTCGTCAGCCACAACCGTTACCTTGAATCTTGTAAATTTGCAGCAGCTTGGGATTAAAAACGGTCAAAAAGTTAGTCTCAAATTAGAGAAGATTCCTAACAATCTCGAAGGCGCTGTGCAAAAGCTGGTTACGGTTAAAGAAGAAAGTATTTCGGTTGGTGGAAATAATTTGACTTATGTTGTTCCTAATGTCAAAGTTCATGAAGGTTATTTGTTGACTATTACCAAGTAAAATCACTCAAGAGTCGGCGGTTGGAAACCGCGACTACACAAACGATGTCCGCCTCCGCGGACGAAGAAATATGGATGGGATTTGAGAGAAATGTGCGATCTAATTTTAAATCCGAGGTGGTTAGAAACCCGGGGGTTGGAAACCGCGACTACACAAACGAAGTCCGCGCAACGCGAGACTAAATAGTAGGCAGTATCTACAAAAAAATCAGGCTTAAATACTCCTCTATCTCTTAGTCTGCGGAGGCAGACTTGGCTTGTGTAGTAGCGGTTTCCAACCGCCGAATCATCGGAGATTTATCAACGATTGCTGCACGGATTCCAGCCATTCTCTGACAGTTTGATTTTTCGATTGTGGGTCATAGTAACAGCCTAATTCATCCAGGACGAAGGTTTCTAAATCTGGTTCGGAAATCGACATTTCTAGCAGTTGACTAAGTTCTTGCGATGCAGCTTCAATACTTGCGGGGGGTTCGCTGTTCAGGTAGTTATTGACTACATCACTGGGAGTGTCAGCTTCTAGCGCCCACTCTTGGTGAAAGTAGGAACTGAAAAATTGGGTTAAATTAGGAAATTGATCGATCATTGGGGATAAGCTGTGAGAATAAAGTATCCGGGAGGTAATTTATTGCTGCGCTGGAGGACGATTTTCAGGCGAGAGACTGGAGTTGCTTTGGATGAGCGGCGGCGCAGAGTAATGCCAATTGTTCTGTTGGCGTTGTAGTCGATCGTATAACGATTGCCTCCTTTTTTTACCCAGGAGGCGATCGCACTTTGATTTTTGGACATTGCTTCCGCAATCGCCGCTTCAGCGACGGAACGGTTAGCAAAGGAAGATGCAGCAGCAATTTCCATTTCTCGTCCGAGTCGCTGTGCTAATTCTCCTTCTGTTTTACCAACGTGTCTCTCTAAAGTGTGTCCTCCTGCGGCTTCGTGAACATCCAATCCGCCGCCCGGTATCTTAGGGACAAAGGCTATGGTGGTTTGTGGTATATTTGAGATTTCCCCTGCAAAAACAGCGCCACCAACAGCGGATATTGCCGAGTGCAATAAGATTGTGATTGAGGCGATCGCGCAGATTATACCTAAAAATCTTTTTAGGCGATCGAGTTGACTTTTCATTGTTGTTTTTGATGTTCAGTATAGTTGTCTAATGTTTTTGTCTGTTTCCTAGTTTAGCATTAGTGATAGTCCTGGACGCACAGGTGCCTAGAAACCAAATTTTTTACGAAAATTATGCGCTCTCAGGGTGCATCTCACGCAAGGAAAATATGTTTGTAGGGGCGAAGCATGACCGTAGTCAATATAGGATTATAACTAATAACTTATATGCGGTCATGCTTCGCCCTCTTCAAAATTGAGATGCACCCCGCTCTCACCCACAAATTAGGTTAAAAACCAGGTTTTTTTGAGGTTGATGCGTCCGGGACTGAGTGAGTTAGGAATTGCACGCAGCATTTAAGTGCGCGATGCACAGTCCGCACCCTACATTGTATTTAGAATAGGATTTTTTTAGGGTTTACAAAGCTTCACTCAATCTGAGAAATTATTAATAATTCTTTGAAAAAATCCCAGATAATTGATGATAGATTAATTGATAAGTTTTCAAAAGGTGAAAAAATGCAAGTAGTCATCCTAGCGGGCGGTCTTGGTACTCGTCTGAGAGAAGAAACAGAATTTCGCCCCAAGCCTTTAGTTGATGTCGGCGGGCGCCCGATTATTTGGCACATCATGAAAATATACGCCCACTACGGCTTCCAAAACTTCATTGTCTGCTTGGGCTATCGCGGCAACATGATTAAAGAATATTTCCTGAATTATGAAGCCATGAACAATGACTTTACGATATGTCTGGGACGGAAAAATACCATCACTTATCAGCAGGAACATCGCGAACAAAATTTTCATGTAACGCTGGCTGATACTGGTGCAGAAAGCATGACGGGAGGGCGGGTAAAACGGATCGAAAAATATATCGATGGCGAGAATTTCATGGTGACTTATGGTGATGGAGTTGCTGATGTCAATATCGATAAATTGATGGAGTTTCACAAGTCTCACGGTAAGCTGGCAACTGTAACTACATTTCGCCCGATTTCACGTTTTGGGATTTTGGATGTTGACAGTGAAGGTCAAGTACGAGAATTTGCTGAAAAACCTCAAATAGACGGCTGGATTAGTGTTGGATATATTATATTTAACCGCCGGATATTTGAGTATTTGGGTGAGGATGATTGTGTTTTAGAACAGGAGCCAATGCAGCGTTTGGCAGCAGATGGACAGTTGATGGCTTACCGCCATGAAGGCTTCTTTTATGCGATGGATACTTATCGGGAATATAAGTATTTAAACGAGCTTTGGGATGAAGGGAAGGCTCCTTGGAAAGTTTGGGAATAATGATTAATTAAGATGGCGGTTTAAACCAGGAAAACGGCGGTTTAAACCAGGAAAACGGCGGTTTAAACCGCGTCTACACAAAGGAAGTCTGCCTCCGCAGACTGAAGAAACGGCGGTTTAAACCGCGTCTACACAAAGGAAGTCTGCCTCCGCAGACTGAAGAAGCTAATATAATTTTAATCGCATTGTCTTCAACCCACGGAGGTGGGTTTTGTTTCTATAGACGCGGTTTCAACCGCCGAGTCTGAAGATTCAACCCACGGAGGTGGGTTTTGTTTCTATAGACGCGGTTTCAACCGCCGTTTCTGAAGATTCAACCCACGGAGGTGGGTTTTGTTTGTGTAGACGCGGTTTCAACCGCCGAGTCTGAAGATTCAACCCACGGAGGTGGGTTTTGTTTCTATAGACGCGGTTTCAACCGCCCAGTCTTCTATAAAATCATCATAAAAAATGGATTTTCAATATATTCTAAACAGCGCGGAAAGTTACCTAAAAGAGTGCGTTGCACCCCGCGCGGAAATTATCGACAGTGACTCGGAAGCGCTGAAAACAGCACTTTTAGGATTGGAAAATCGATCGCTCTTGGCGCTGCGAATTCCCCAAAAATGGGGCGGTGCGGACATTCCACCGGAGCTTTTTTACCAATATCAGGAATTGACGGCGCGATATTCTGGGGCTTTGTCTTTCCTGCAAACTCAGCACCACAGCGCAACTGCGATGATTGCTAGCAGTGACAATGAAATGCTCAAAGGCAGATACTTGCGCGCGATCGCCCAAAAAGAGTTACGCTTGGGTGTTGGGTTTTCGCATTTGAGGCGATCCTCTTCGAGGGCTTCGCTAACGGGCAATCCGGCAGTCACCGCAACTCCCGTAAAAGATGGCTATCTACTGTCGGGGAATGTTCCTTGGATTACTGGTTTTGGCTTGTTTGAAAAGTTTATTGTGGCTGCGGTACTTCCAGACAATCGCGCGGTTTTTGGTTTGCTGCCTTTTGCTAATATTGAACGGGAATCTGGTAAAATAGCTGTCAGCGAAATCATGCCGTTAATCGCGATGAACTCGACTAATACTGTGACAGCAAGTCTTAATAATTGGTTGTTGCATGAATCGGAAATAATTTCGGTTAAAGCTGTCGGTTGGATTGCGGAAAATGACAGCAAAAATATCCTGAATTTTGTGCCGGTTACTTTTGGCTGTATTCGCGCGGGATTGGATGTAATTGTAGCGGCGGCGATAGTTAAAGATTCGCCTGCGATTGTGGCGGCTTGCACAAAATTGGAACAGAAGCTCGATCGGCTAAAACAGCATTTCCTACAATCTCAACATAGCTCAAAAGCCGAACAATTAGCGCTCCGAGCGGAAGCTATTGATTTGGCGGTGCGGTGCGGGCACGCTGCGGTGGTGGTTTCCAGCGGTGCGGCTAACGGTAGGCTGCACCCGGCTGGAAGAGTTTATCGAGAGGCTTTGGTGTATACTGTTTCCGGGCAAACAAAGGATGTGATGGCAGCGACGCTCGATCGCATTCTAGAGTGATTCAGCTAGGTTGATTTTGATTTGAATCTGGAACGGGCAAGATGCCCATTCCACAAGAAGAAAAAAATGTGGGATGGGCATCTGGAAGGGGCAAGATGCCCATTCCACAAGAAGAAAAAAAAATGTGGGATGGGCATCTTGCCCGTCCTAATATTGTAGGTATATCAGCTAACCTGAGTTTTTGTGTCGATGACAAACAACTTTAACTCAAACAGTAACTCAAATAATTTAAAAACGATCGCCTACCGCGACATTATAGACTTAACCCATGCAATTCATCCACAGATTCCCATCTGGCGGGGCGATCCAGCGCCGGAATTTGAAATAGTATCTGAAATAGACAAAAACGGCTATTTCCTGCGAAAATTCTCCATGGGAGAACACAGCGGCACTCACATCAACGCACCGAATACCTTCGATCCAGCAGGCGCGAGTGTTGATAGTTATGCGCCGCAGTCTCTAGTTTTGCCCGGAATTGCGATCGACCTTCGGGAGCAATGTCTTGCCAATCCCGATTACACTTTAACGATAGATGATATATTGAATTGGGAACGCCAGCACAAATTTATTGAACCGGAAAATCTAGTTCTATTATATACTGGATGGCAAGCTAAATGGAATGATGAGCGAGCATTTTTCAATCCTGACGATGGCGGAGTTTGCCACTTTCCGGGATTTGGTCAAGCTGCAACTCAATTTTTGCTGGAAGAGCGATCGATTGCGGGAATTGGTATTGACACTCACGGAGTCGATCCTGGACAAGATGAAAGTTTTGCTGTGAATAAAATGGTATTGCAACAGCAGCGAATTGTGCTGGAAAATCTGGCAAATCTCCACTTTTTACCTGCGGCAGACTTCACTTTGGCGATCGGAATATTGCACCTTTTGGGAGGTTGCGGTTCGCCCGTGTCCGTGTTAGCTTTTGTAGCTTAAGCTGTGGCATATTTGAATTGCATATTTCGGGCGGGCTGGAAGCCCACCCCACAAGATTTTGATTATTTATTAAGTCTAATTTAAATTTTGATTAGCTTAATGCGGTAAAATTGGATTGAGAGAAGTCGAGTACGAATAATAAGATTAATGACAGAACTGCCTAACGATCTCAATGATGCGATCGCCCAATCGCGCATAGCCACCGCCGCCGCCCTCTCGGATGGCATGAATCTCCTGCAAGTCGAATTAGTCTTTCCCGAAATCGCCCTGCAAGCACAGTCGATCACGCAACAATTCTTACCAGAATTTGAGGAAAGCCACTCCGGGATGAAAGTCTTTTTTCCCGATGCTGGTGCAGCCGCCCTCGCCCGCCGCGATTGGGGAGAAGTACCTTTTAAAATAAGTGATTTGGGCAGCAGCCGCACTCCTGTTGAAGATAATATAGCACCGGAAGATGAACTGTTTTTGCTGGTGAATCCGGCGGCGGTAGAGGTATCGCAAGTCGAAAAACTTTATATGGCTGCGGCGGGCCGCCCTGTGATCTTGCTCAACCCGCGCCTGGAAGATGTTGCTACTATAGGTATAGGGTATGCAGGCCGTCAGTTGCGCGATCGATTCCTGAGCAAAATCGAATCTTGCTATTACATCAGGCCGCTAGATACGGCAGCTTTATTCCGCTGCTATCCGCAACCGTGGCAAGTCTGGCTGGAAATAAACGACGAATACAAATTAATTTCGGAAACTGCCCAAAAACCTGTGGGAGACGATTTAGAACGGATTTTAGCGAAAGCTATGGGAGTCGCCGATCCGGATTCGACTGCACCGGCAAAACCGCTAAAAAAGAAAGGTTTGTTAGCAGAAATGCAGACTTTCCTCAAGGCTTTGACTCAGTAGTATTGTAGAGTGCGTTAGCTAGAGTTATTTTCGATTTGCTCGATCGACTCATCGCTGGCGCATCCTGCACCTTAAACAGTTGACAGTTGACAGTTGACAGTTGACAGCGAAGTGATAAGAACGGAGATTTAAACTCCGCTATTATCACAATCTGCCTTCATGCTGGGGCTTCAAACCCATGCTATTCGGTGAAATCATTGTTGAGTCAATCTAAAATCGACTGACTCGATAGTAGTAATTGCCACAGCAGAATTAACAGCGGTTATCAATTCTCTGAAAGACTTGCAGGAGAGGGCACTCCCGTGTTTCTAGGGTATCTTTGTACTTCACTTATACCGAAAGCTGGGATAACTTCTCAGTGTTGCGATCTGTAACTACGCAAATAAAATTGTGAACTTTACCAAAAGTTTATAAAAGTAGTATAATGGGTGACACCCCTCCTCAGCGAAAGATCGGAGGAAATAGCAGCTAAATCAGATGCTATAAGCGAGTAATTAAGGTTTCGATTCAGGAAAGCGGATAAATACAGTGAACCAGCGGCGCATTGTTATTGGGGACGTACACGGGCATTACGACGGGTTAATGCTTTTGCTAGAGGCACTTGCCCCGAGTTCGGACGATCGCGTATATTTTTTAGGAGATTTAATCGATCGCGGGCCGAAAAGCGCTCAGGTATTAGATTTTGTGCAGCAAAGCCCGTATCAAACGCTGCTGGGAAACCACGAACAACTGATGTTAGATGCTTTGTCGGGGCCGTCAGTGGATATGCGGGCGTGGCAGTCTTGGCTGTACAGCGGTGGGGATGCGACTGTCGCTAGTTACAAGGATACAGGGATGATGCCGTACAAACACTTAGAGTGGTTGCGATCGCTCCCAACGCATTTAGACTTAGGGGATATCTGGCTGGTGCACGCGGGTGTGCATCCAACTATGCCAATTGACAAACAGTCGATCGAACAATTGTGCTGGATTCGCAAGGAATTTCACGCGATACCGAAACCGTATTTTCCCGATAAATTAATTATTACCGGTCACACGATCACGTTTACCTTTGAGGGTGTGAGGCCTGGGGAATTAGTCAGGGGCCAAGGGTGGCTGGATATTGACACGGGGGCTTATCATCCAAAAAGTGGCTGGCTGACTGGATTTGACTTGAGTTATCGCAGAGTTTATCAGGTAAATGTGTTTAACAATCAAGTGCGGATTTTGCCGTTTGATGAAGTTGTCAGACAATTGAAGCCGCAGATTCCACCTCCAAAAGCTCAGTTGAAAGCTCAGTTGAGCTCAGTTGTTCAACAAGAGGCTTAATTCCTAACGAAGTGCTGGGAAAAACTTGACAATCTGTTCTTGAGTCTCTATTGTTTGTAGTAGTGGAAAGCAAGGGTTTTTCACGCGGAACTTTGAAAATTGAATAGATTTTGCGATCGCCTGCGGTTGGTTTCATTACTGCAAGCGATTTTGATCTAGGTGGCGATCGGCTGCGGTGGGTTTCATTGCCGCAAGTGATTTCGACGCACCTAGGGCGATCGGTGAAACCCTAATTTTTTCGTTGAGGTGCGTCGATTGTGTTTGTAGTCTGGGGTTGAGCGTTTTCAATCCTATGCTTGTTGAAGATGACCCCCCATCTATTGAGAGTGAAAAAACAGTGCGTCGATTTGGCGTCTGGAACGCTCTCTGGGTAAGGGTTTGTAGCCGAACTCTTTCCCAAAAGACTTCCCCGCAAGGGGATTGAAACCTCAACTACGACGTTTTCATCAGGCGTATCACTAGGCTTTCCCAAACGACTTCCCCGCAAGGGGATTGAAACATTACAAAATTAAATTTCAAACCTTTAAAATATAGACTTTCCCAAACGACTTCCCCGCAAGGGGATTGAAACGTCTTTCTTCAGTGACTTCATAAATTCTCCTAGAGTAATTCTTTCCCAAACGACTTCCCCGCAAGGGGATTGAAACGCTGTTGGCGGCGGTGCCACTGGTGGAAAAACCACCACACTTTCCCAAACGACTTCCCCGCAAGGGGATTGAAACATTTTTGGGCCCTTTCTCGGGTCTAGATCATACGATCCAGGCTTTCCCAAACGACTTCCCCGCAAGGGGATTGAAACACAAAATGGACAACTGTTTCTTCATCTTCATGATAACTTTCCCAAACGACTTCCCCGCAAGGGGATTGAAACCATGACATGTGTTCAAAAAACACACACTAATCCAAGCTCAATCTTCCCACTTTCCCAAACGACTTCCCCGCAAGGGGATTGAAACTTTTGCCGGTTCCAGAAGACGAGTTGTAGCCCACTATCCACCACCCTTTCCCAAACGACTTCCCCGCAAGGGGATTGAAACGGGAAAGGTACTATCTTGCACTCAGGCATAGATATTGCTTTCCCAAACGACTTCCCCGCAAGGGGATTGAAACGTAAATACTCCGTTTATCGTTAGGTATTCTGTCAAACTTTCCCAAACGACTTCCCCGCAAGGGGATTGAAACTTAGGGTGACCAAAACTCTTAAAACTTGTAGAAATGGCATTCTTTCCCAAACGACTTCCCCGCAAGGGGATTGAAACTATCTGGGGAACGGTACCCTTTCCGTTGCAGGTTGGGCAACTTTCCCAAACGACTTCCCCGCAAGGGGATTGAAACGCTTTCTTGATTGTTCATCGTAGAAGTGAGGCTTAGCCTTTCCCAAACAACTTCCCCGCAAGGGGATTGAAACGGCCTTTACTGCAATTAGCCATGTTTTTTACCCTAAAATTCTTTCCCAAACAACTTCCCCGCAAGGGGATTGAAACCTTTCTAAGAAGGTCAAAGACAATAATGGAAACTCCATCTTTCCCAAACAACTTCCCCGCAAGGGGATTGAAACCACTTTTTGGCGGACAGACTGTCTCGCCAGTTTTTCTTTCCCAAACGACTTCCCCGCAAGGGGATTGAAACCCGAAGTCAAACAATCCAGCGACCAGAGGTACCGGTGTCTTTCCCAAACGACTTCCCCGCAAGGGGATTGAAACTTTCACTGCCGTCGCTACCTCCTGGTAGGGAAAAATCTCCTTTCCCAAACGACTTCCCCGCAAGGGGATTGAAACTTTGGTGCAAAAACGGCAAGGGTTCGACTTGGCTTTCCCAAACGACTTCCCCGCAAGGGGATTGAAACCACCAACCGATTGCTCGGTAATGGTCTATTTCATCTACTTTCCCAAACGACTTCCCCGCAAGGGGATTGAAACCCAAAACCTTTACCTTCGGAGGGGTTCGGTTTCTTTCCCAAACGACTTCCCCGCAAGGGGATTGAAACGGTATTTGTCCTCTTGCAAGGGGCAAGAAACCGGGTTTCTACGAGTTTTTCGGTTGGGTGACGAGAAATATAGAGAGAAACCCGGTTTCTCAGATTTAGGCAAGGGGCAAGAAACCGGGTTTCTACGAGTTTTTCGGTTGGGTGACGAGACATATAGAAAGAAACCCGGTTTCTCAGATTTAGGCAAGGGGCAAGAAACCGGGTTTCTACGAGTTTTTCGGTTGGGTGACGAGAAATATAGAAAGAAACCCGGTTTCTCAGATTTACGCAAAATAGATCTCAAATGGGTTGTATAGAATGCGTCAGCTTGGGTTCGATCGCACTTCAACGCAACTCACCCACCCTACCAAAAACTACGATCGCAACAACCGACGCATTTCCAGCTTATAAGCCGCATTATTCAAACCCTCACCGCTAGCCAGATCCGGATCGATCGCCTGGGAAATCGCAGCAATTCGATCGCTAGTCGCCGGGTGAGTGCTCAAAATACTCGGTGGAGAAGGCTTATTTAGCAACTTTTTCATAAAATCAACCATCCCAGATTGAGCGTAGCCCGATCGCCCCATAGTTTGCAAACCCAACTGATCCGCCTCATACTCAGCTTGACGGCTGTGAGGGCGACGCAAAGCCAACTCCACCCCAATCTGAACCGCCTTAGAACCATCCAGCCCAGTCGCCGAAGCTACACCAGAGGCGATCGCCATTTGACGCATTTGCTTAATCGAATGGCGAGCACTAATATGCCCGATTTCGTGCGCGATCACACTTGCTAATTCCGCCTCATTATCCGCCGCCGCCATCAAACCCTTATTCACATAAACAAAACCGCCCATCGTCGCAAAAGCATTAATATTGTTATCGTCAATCACCTGAAAAGTATAAGGAATATCCGGGCGATCGCTTTCTTGGGCCAGCCGCTGACCGATGCGGTTGATGTATGCTGTAGTAGCCCGATCGCGATCGATCTTAAACTCCCTACTCGTCAACTGCTGATTGATTTGTCGGCCAACAGTCACCTCCTGGCGATCGGACATATTCGACAATTGAATAACTTGAATCCCCCGCAAAATCAGTTCCGGCAAAGAAAATGCTTGAGTCGGTTGTGGGGAAATCACGCAGATACCCGCAGCCACAATCACCGACAGAAATAGATAAATCCCCCGGCCACAACTATGCCGACAAGTTAACCAAAAACCTTTTAACATGATTTATACGCCCTAGAAGAAGGAAGAAGGAAGAAGGAAGAAGGAAGAAGGAAGAAGGAAGAAGGAAGAAGGAAGAAGGAAGAAGGAAGAAGGAAGAAGGAAGAAGGAAGAAG
>NZ_JAEQCB010000261.1:0-4085 GCF_020738785.1 Microcoleus sp. PH2017_05_CCC_O_A
CTGACGTAGCATTAACTGAGATAGTCCGAACAACTTCGTTATAGCTTGGCGAGTCAGGATTGACATCCAGGACATAAATGCTACCCCGCCCTGAGTCCGTGATGTAAGCATAATTATCCCAAGGGTCAATAGATATTGCCCCAGGAGATGCACCACTCGGCAAATTAATATCATCGACAGCCGCTGTCGAAGCATCAACATCAACCGGACGCCGCGCCAGCAAATCCACCATCGCCACCCGCCCCGTATAAGTAGTCAAACAAAATTAATTACACAAATCAAATAATATGATATACTAAAAATATCAAGTTTTATTTAAAGAGGTTTTATATGTTTTTACTTCGAGACATTAATCCACTTTCGTTGAAATTGCTAAACCGAATCTATCGCGAAAGCAGACATCATCAAGTGCGCCAAAGAGCACAGTTTTTAATTTTGGTTTCACAAAACTTCAAAAATTAAAAACTGCTGAAAATATTTAAAATTAGTTATAAGACTATGTATAATTGGTTGAATCGATGGGAAAATGAGGGAATGCTCGGATTATACAATAAACCAGGTAGAGGCAGAAAAAAAATCTTTAATTCGGCAGAATCTGCTCAAATCAAAGATTGGGTAAAATTGCAACCAAAACAACTAAAGCAAGTAGTACAAAAAATTAAAAAAGAACGGTCTATTAATACAAGTACGGAAACAATTAAGAGAATAATCAAAAAAAAAATATGAGTTGGCATAGGATGCGTCGAGGTGTTGGGGGAAAGCCAAACCCCATAGAATACAAGGAAAAAAACAAAAATTGTCAGAATTAAAACAACTAGAAGATGAGGGGAAAATTGATTTATACTATTTGGATGAGTCCGGTTTTTGTGGCATCCCTTGTGTCCCTTATGGATGGCAAGATATTGGTGAATATTTGTCAATTGATAGTCGTAGAACTAAGCGTTTAAATGTCTTGGGAATTATGAATCGACAAAATACTCTTCATGCTTATGTTTCAGAGCAGACTATTAATTCTGATGTAATCATAGCCCGCAAGTGATACTTTTTTTGCTGTAGTGGAGCGACCAACATTTATTGTGGTAGATCAAGCTTCTATTCATACTAGCAATGCCATTTTAGATAAACTTGAAGAATGGAAAGAACGCGGCTTAACTATATTTGAATTGCCGACTTATTCACCCCAATTGAATTTAATTGAGATTTTGTGGCGGTTTATCAAATATACATGGCTTGAAATAGATGCCTACTCTAGCTGGCAATCTCTTGTTTCATCTGTAGAAAAAATTCTTAAAGAGTTTGGAGATAATTATGTAATTAATTTTGCTTAACTACTTATTCCAAAGGTACATAGGCGCGAGTCGCATTACTGGTCACAGCTAACTGTCCCGATCACCAAGGCATAACCCATTGATCATTGAGTAAAGCATAGGTTGATAGAGTCAGATCTAGCGGATCCGAAATAGTAGGAAATACTTCCAGAATCCGTTCAAACCAGACCCGGGAATCGAAATTAGTTCGTCTCGATAACTCAATCAGCAGAGCGGTAACGTAGGGACCAGTGGAAATTATTGAATCCGCATAGTGAGCAAATACAGATTCTTCAATTTGTACTTCTTGTGTTCGCAACGCTAGAAGAAGATTGCCCCCACAGAGAATAGCATTTTCAATGTCATTTTGCGTCAACACTTTACTAATCAGAGGACGACGAGCTAGCAAGCGAATGGTTTCTTTCATGTATGTAGGCTTTAAATGTTCATCCCACAGCCACGGTTCTGCATCACGATCTATTTCTACAACCATGAGACATCTGCGGGCTGTTTTAAGAGCTATGTCTAAACACCCAGAATCCAGATATGGATCGCCAGTGCGTGGTTCCATTTCCCACTGATTTAACAAATTACGCAAAAGTTCGGGTCGGGAAACAGAAAGAGCCAAAACCCTATCTTCAACTAAGTTGCTGGGCAAAGCAATGTCCGTGTCAAGGCGCAACTCATTAACATCCAGACCGCGCAACGTCTGACGAATACTTTCCTCATTGCCAGCAGCAGTTGCCAGCAGTTGCCACCGACCGTCGATTCGTTGCAAGCTTGCTTGCTTTAGTTGCTCTAGTAAGCTGTTAGTCATTTAAATTATTGCTTGAACCTTTTACACCACGGGGTCTGAGCCACAAATAGTGCAGTTTGAATGTCGAACAGCTTAAGATACTATCAAAGTAGATGTTTTTCCCAGATAAATTAACTTCCGTATACCCCTAATACCCGAAGGTACACAATAACAGTTTTTTCACTTACCAGGTCTACCAGTATCTGACTTTGCCAGACTTTACCTGAGTTATCCTCACGAATTATACCTGATAAGTAGTTCTTTGCATTGTCTGGCGTCCACCAGCGTTTCCACGCCAAGTGAGCGGTTCCCAGTTCACGGCCATCATTAAGTTTTGCCTTCCCCTCATAACCTGCTTCTGTTAAGAACTTATCTAATTCTATGCGGTTCATCGTGAACCGCACAGAAATCAGACGGCCACGCTCTTTGTCATCGTCAACGTGCAAATCTCGATAGCTTTTGGGCAAAATAATCCGAGTGAATGATTGCACTTCTTCAAGATCAACAGGCATTTGAGATGCTTGAGTCTCTGGTTCAGAGACTTTGGTAGAAGTTGCAATTGAACAACTACTTAACTGAAATAAAGTCAGAATAACACTGGTAATAATCGCTCCTTTTTTTATCACATAATCCTCCTAAATACGCGACTTATATTCTCCTTTTACTTGATATTCTTGTAATCCTCCTAAATACGCGACTTATATTCTCCTTTTACTTGATATTCTTGGGCAAGTCCAGCCTGATGAAGA
Organism: Microcoleus sp. PH2017_05_CCC_O_A; assembly: GCF_020738785.1. NCBI lineage: Bacteria > Bacillati > Cyanobacteriota > Cyanophyceae > Oscillatoriales > Microcoleaceae > Microcoleus > Microcoleus sp. PH2017_05_CCC_O_A. The sequence continues at coordinate 2,853 of NZ_JAEQCB010000261.1, forward strand.
CTTCCCAGAACCTCATCTTTGATTGTAACTCCCAAAATGTTTACGTCTTTACCTTGATCCCAGTTGTATTGGTCTCTGATTTGTACGGTGATCTCGCCAGTAAGGGGATCGGCTTGCCACCAGTAGCTGTAATCACCCACTGCAAAAAACCAATCTACTGATTCTTCTTTTCTTATTCTATCAGATTTTCTGACACCACTAATCAATGTGTTTGGACGTAGATTTTTGCTATCTTTTCTGGATCTAGCTATAATTTTTTTAGCTTCTTCCACTGCTTTTTCTACGTTCTTTTTCACGCTAGAAACCTTCATAAATTCATTCATGTCAATAGTTAATGGTTGTCCAGAATTCTCCAAATAATGATTCATGTGTCGGCTTGCATTAGGCAAATTTTCAAAATTGCCTAACCCTACTAAACGCGCAAACCAAGCAAAATTAGCACCCCCAGCCACCCCACGAAATATGAGATGAATTTCCCGATCTTCTGGAATTGGTGCTCTGACACCATGAGGTCCCGATCCATCTACTCGAGAAGAATCAAACCGATACCTATCAACTCCCTTGTTAAGTAACGCTATGATTTCTGTATCTGCCACCGTCCAATCACCCGTTTCCCCGAACCGACGCAGTATTCGCCCTATGGTAGGATATTTCCCCTGTATTTGTGGTAGTATCCAACGCTTAAGAAAATCGTCTATTTGTTTGAGATTATTCGGTTCGCTGAGTAGCCTTTCAAACTGTTCTAATTCTCTGAGCAGAATGTCCTCAAAATTTTGCGCTACAAGCAACCCCAAAGGATTACCACCAATGGCAAAACTTTTAGAAACAACCTTCGGGTTAATTTTATCAAAAGCCACCTTCGTCAAATCTTTACCACCAGGATTTTCAACAGTCTTAATAATTTCCTCCACATCAAAGACATATGCACTTCCACCGCCACCCAGAGTAGGATAAGAGCCAATCAGATACTTCCCATCACTAGAAAGAGCCACATTATTAGTTAAACTCCCCGGCACCGGTTCAGTAGCAGCAACTAATTTCGGATTAGGTCCCAACGGATCTTTAATAATCCCAATATTCCCCCCCGCCAGCGGATTAGCATCAACTTCAATGATTTTTTTACTATTACGACCAGCCACAAACGCATACTTCCCATCAGCCGTCATCGTAACAGCCACCCCCTCATTCACCTCAAAGACATTGGTATTATTAGTCAGCGTTAAATTCGTGTAG
>NZ_JAEQCB010000262.1:0-7153 GCF_020738785.1 Microcoleus sp. PH2017_05_CCC_O_A
GCGTTGCCACATCTCTAATGCCTGTTTGTAGAGAGGTTCAGCATCCCGGTAGCGTCCTTGGGATCTGTAGAGTTCTGCCAAGTTATTCAGACTGGTTGCCACATCAGGATGGTCGCCTTTAAACAGTCGTTGCCACATCTCTAACGCCTTTTTGTAGAGAGGTTCAGCTTCAGAGTAGTCTCCTTGGGATTCGTAGAGTCCTGCCAAGTTATTCAGACTGGTTGCCACATCAGGATGGTCGCCTTTAAACATCCATTGCCACATCTTTAATGCCTTGTTGTAGAGAGGTTCAGCTTCACTATAGCGTCCTTGGAATTGGTAGAGTAAGCCCAAGTTATTCAGACTCGTTGCCACAGCAGCATGGTCGCCTGGAAATAGGCGTTGTTTCATCTCTAATGCCTGTTGGTAGAGAGGTTCTGCTTCGCGGTAAAGTCCTTGGGTTCTGTAGAGTGATGCCAAGTTATTCAGACTGGATGCCACATCAGCATGGTCGCCTGAGTGAAGGGATTTAGCTAAGATTAATGCTTGTTCAGCAACGAGTATCGCTTCATTGAATTTGCCTTCGTTATACAGTTCAACCACTTCTTTATTCAGGTCTTCAATTGTTTTCATAGCAAATATTCCTGTAGGTTAAAAGTAAATTTTGTCGATAAAAATGGGGTTTATGCTATTCTCCACAAACCCCAAGAAACCAGCTTTTTGCAGAATTTAAGGCTGAGAAACCCAGTCTATTGTGCAAAAGCCTGTTTCTGTATTACCCCTGAGAGTTAACAACCAAATATTCCGTATATAATACCTCAGCGTTCGTTTGACCATTCACATAGTCCAAAATTTCTGCCAAATGCTCTTGATTGACTTCTAAGGCTTTCTGGCGACTATCTTCCAACCACTGAAAAGGCGGTAATTCAGGAGTAATCACAGCAAGCAGTTGTTCCCATCCTAGCTCATCCAAGCCAAAAGACTCATACTCGTCGGAGTCAGGATGAGGTAACACCGTCTCTTTCCCTGCATGGTAGGATGAGGGGGCATATTCCGAAGGACACAAACAAACTATCGTGCCGTTAGGTTCCCGTTCCAATAAGATTAAATATCCGACTTGGGGAGAAATCACTCGATAAATTAAATCGCTATTAACTGGGATTTGTTGACGTTTGATGTTGCGTCGATTGCCCATACTTCCTAATTGCGGTTCCCATATCTGCACAATTAATTCTGATTGAATTTCTTTATCTGTAGCGGGCTGGTATTTTTTAGCTTGCGTTTTTAATTCGTTCCAACATTCTTCGATAGTGCGCGGTTTAATTAAACCCTGTTCTTTTGCCCATTCAGGAAACTTAACTTTTTGTAACCATGCTTTACCTATTTTCCAGCGGCCTCTTTCAGTTCCCCCAAAGTCGCACCCTGCATCTTTCAGCTTGTCGCAAATTACCTGTAAACGATCGCGCAAAATAGCAGCCGCCGCATCTACACTTTTTTTAGTATCATTCGGATTTTTCTCTTCCTTTTTAGTTCCCTCTAGTAATTCACCTTGCCATTCATCAGCTAAAGTCCTATCATTCGATTCTGCATCTTTTTCGCAGAACCGCAGCAAAAATACTATCAGATTTTTGCCAGTAAAGCCAAATTTCGTTGCCATTGCTGCAAGAAAGTCTTTTTCATGGTCTTCATACCTGGGTAATTTCATTGCCTTTACCTTTGAGAGACGATAATATCAGTCTATCAATGCTTCCGAAACCTGGCAAGTACCCAACCACTTGATTCTACCAGTTTCTACTAAATTCTACTTTGGAAGTATCCAACCACTTAATTCTACCAGTTTCTACTAAATTCTACTTTCTTTTGACATCTATTTATATCTACATAATCCGTTCTCAAAATTTGCATTTTCAGTTAAACCCTCGTTATTATCGTTGTAAGTTTTAGAGGAAACCACCATGTTTAACAAAAATAAAAAGCTCATAGAAGAATTGGAAGGCTTGGAGGACTTAAAAGAAAGACTCATTCGCCTAGAGGTCAAACAAGAGCAATACCAACGGGAGTTTGAAGTTTATAATCAGGATATTGCTAAATTCCAAAAAACAATCGAAGAATTCGAGGGCATTCTTAAACCTTTTCAGATAATTTGTACCTTAATTACGCAAACGCCTGGAGGCCTAAAAACTTGGGTACTCGCAGTAACGATCGCTGCTACAATTGGTTTAGTCGCGGTCGATGTTTCCATCCGTGCGATCGGAGTAAAACCATTTATCAGGTTTCTAATTGAAGAAACCAAAACTTTAAAATGATTTCCGATCGCCCACCGCCATAATCCCGATGCGAGTGTTGGAATACAGACTACAGACTAATGACTAATTCCCAAACGGCGGTAAATCGAGTAACTGGTTTTTAGAAGGTGGAAGCTGGGCGGGATTCCGGCCAATTTGCGCGGGATTTTGGCGGATTTCGATCGCAGTTTCGCCAGGATTTGCGGTGCGAGTAGGGACTATTTCTAGAGAATAGGCTGGTGATGGTTCCATTTTTGCAGTAGGAATAGTTTGTGCTTTGGTGAGCAAGTCAACGGCGTCTGCTAGGGCGGTGGTTAAATTTCTGCTAGTCTCGGCGTGACGGGCTTCTTCTTGTTTGAGCGCTTGAGTGAGTTGTTTGATTTGTTCGATCGCCCGATCGCGCTCTTCGAGAACTTCTGTTAACTTAGTTTTAAGTTCCCCAACTGTATGCAGTTGTTCAACCTCATGCTGGCGAGCAACTCCAGCCTCGTCACCTTCGGGCGCAATCGGGGAGAAACTTTGAAATTCCTGTATCTGTGCTTCCAAAGCATCGATGCTTTGCTGAGTTAACTTAGCATCATTCCGGCGCTGCTCGGCTTCGGTATTGTAGAGTTGGCGCCATTGAGCCGCACTTTCACCAGCGTCATCGCGATCGCGCGAAACCTCTGTCAACTGCTGTTGTAGTCGCTTAATTTCATCTAACCACTGTCTGATATCTTGAGACATATTGTTTATTTTAGATTTTAGATTTTAGATTTTAGATTAGTCATTGGTCATTAGTCATTGGGAATTTGTAAGCTATGAACATTTATTACTGGTTGCGCTACCTGATTTTAGCCTTGTTTAAGGCACTTTTGAGGCTGCTGAGAGCTGTCAAAACGAAATTTGGTGATTTTTGGCTGTTTTGTCGCTGTTTGACTTGGAGCACGCTCAAGGAAGTCTGCATGAAAGCGGGAGAGCAGCGGTTGCCCGGGCTGTCTGCCGAAATGGCCTACAATTCTATGCTGGCGCTGTTTCCGGGGCTGTTGGCTATCTTGTCGGCGATTTTCACTAAGTTTTGTAGTATCGCTGTGGGCCTTTTCTGGAGTAATGAGCGCGGCGATGGCCGCCCTCGATCAAATTCATCAAATCCCGGCTACTCAAACTCGATCTTTTGTTAAAGCAAAACTTATTTCTATTTCTCTAAGCATTGGTACAATTTTGCTACTAATCTTAGCATCAGGAGTTGTCTTTGTCAGCGACTTAATTGTGCAAGCTATTGCCCGCCAGAGTTGCCTGTTAGAGTCGGTAGCAAATTGCAATTTAAAAGATGTCAAGAGTTGCCTAATGTTTCTGCCAGATTGTCCCTTAGAAGCACAATTATTAGGTGTTTGGCGACTGTGGCGTTGGCCTAGCACCTTGGGCATTGTATCCCTTGCCTTTGCCTTTGTTTACCGCTACGGGCCGAGCCGCCGTCACCCAGAGACACCGATTTTTTCCGGGGCTGTGTTTGCAGCTCTGCTATGGGCGATGCTTTCAGGTTTATTTCGATTTTATGTTTTGAATTTAGGCAATTACAATTGGACTTACGGCACGATCGGAACTTTTATCGTTTTGCTGCTCTGGCTTTATCTGTGTTGTTTGGCGATGTTGATCGGTGCTCAGTTAAATGTGACTGTGGGAAAGGCAATGAAACAATCAAACAAATGGTAATTGCTAAAGTAGTTAGTAGTTAGTAGTTAGTAGTTAGTAGTTAGTAGTTAGTAGTTAGTAGTTAGTAGTTGGTAGTTGGTAGTTGGTAGTTGGTAGTTGGTAGTTGTAGGATGTGTCGCCACCAAAAATCTCTAGCTACCTATCGACAATTTAACAGCTCCGCACTCGACCCCAATGGTATTATAAACAAACATAATATTTATTTGGTAGATTTTTTTCAATAATCTTATTGTTAATCCCAAAAAATAAGTTTCAGCATTAAGACGAAACGAACAGAAAACTAAATTATTAAATTTTGTCACTTACCGGATGTCGGATTATCGGCGCAGTACAGTGCTGAGTATACCCGCAACAAAAGACAGAAAAATCAGTATCCAAATAACACCACCGGGAAGGAATGTTAAGAGGCCAACACCTCTGAGAATCCAAACTAATAAAGTTATCCCTAGGACAGTCCAGAAAATGCGGGTTGATAGTCGAAATTGAAATCGAGGAGAATTAGTCATGTTGAATATAAAAATCTTATCTGGATCAATGATAGCTGTTTTGCTGGCGATCGCCAGTCACCTCACCTTCATCTCGACTCCCGGCGCTGCTGTGGCGCGCGCGGGTGCAAATACGCCACGGGAAATAGCCAATGCTGCTGTAAAACCTTCCTCTGCAAGTGTAGCAATTGGCGATCGCACAATTGGCGAAGCAAAAATCGGCATGACTTTGGGACAACTCAAGCAGGCTATAGGTTCCACAGCCCAGTTTAAGGTAGAGTCTCCTTTTATGGTAGACTTCGATGCAGTGGCGGTTAGTCGATCGGGAAAAGTACAGTATCGGATTATCTACGCTGCGGGTACAAAGCTGAAAGATGCGGATGCGATCGAACTTTTGATGACTGACAATTCTAATTATAAAACAGCTCAAGGCGTCGGGCCAGGAATGACATTAAAACAAGCCGAGGCAATTTACGGCAAGACTACTTTATCTTATAATGTGGATAATGAATCGAGAGAAAATGTGGTTTTTGCCAACCAGCCGAGCAAGAAGTTCTTATTTGTTCCCAAGGCTGAAGGGAAACAATTTGCAGGAGTTTATGGCGCGGGTAAAGGGGGATTTTTTGAGACTAACAAGTATCAACCGAATGCTGTAATTAAGTCAGTGATGGTGCGGAAGTAGCCTTCGCATCATTCCTAGAAACCGGGTTTCTTCGGAGATATCTCGCCACCCAACCAAAATTACCCTAGAAACCCGGTTTCTTACCCCTCCCATCATTCCCAGAAACCGGGTTTCTTATGAGATATGTCGCCACCCAACCAAAATTACTCTAGAAACCCGGTTTCTTAGCCTAAAATTAAGGATTATTTGTATTTACGTCCAAATACTCTTGATTGTCCAGATAACTTTTAACATTCTCAAGTATTTGACGCAAATACTCTATGACTTCTTCCTTCATTTCTAATAGTTCCTCAATAGCCTGATATCCCCCCACTTCTTCAAAAGACTTAATCCCGTGGGCTAAATCATTTCTATTACTTTTAATCACTACAAGATTTTGCCCATTTTTGGTCTTAGGAAAGTCTGTTTGATATGAAAAACCGTATTTGTCTGCTATTTCTTTAATTAACCTAGCATCCACATTTCCTGAAAACAGTTCCTCGCGTTCAAATGTAGCTGTGATTATATCAGTAGAGAGTTGATTAATTGTTAAATAAATTTTCTTAGGAGAACGATTTTTAAGATTTTGGAGGACAATCAGTTTAATTTCTGGTTTGAGTTTGTCAAAGGTGACTGCTTTATTTTTGAACTCCTCAAATATGGCTTCAATCGCATTTCGCATAGTGGATTCAACCAAGTTATATAGCAACAAAAAACCATTGGCTTTGAGCGTTTTTGCTAACTCTGGATCTAGGCTTTTAATTTGGTAGTTGCCAGTAGTATCAAGTAAAGCTAACTGCGTTGTCTGTTTTTCCAGGCTGTCCAAAAATACAAAGTAATCATCCACATCTTTAGCACGTATATTAAATTCTAAGAATACAGTTTCCATGATTATATTCGACTGCCAACATATTGAATATGCACAAATTATTTTGATTATACCAATAATTGCAGCAGTATATTTTGTGCTTTATTGAAATTTCTTTACTTGGCTGTTAAAATGATTGTATCCGTTCAAATACATCTCTTCGGACTTCCTCGTTGGCAGCTTGGGTTAGTTGGATAATCCGAACTGTAGTTCGGTTGAAGTTTCTCTGACGAGAAAGCAGTAGATCGGCAAACTTAAATCCATTTAATTGCTCTATTTTTTCGAGTCCACTTAATGTTAATTCGTTATTGATAAATCTAGCTAGGGTAAGAATGCGTTGTGCGCCGTCTACGATCTCTAAACGTGGTTCATCATTTTCATCATGACGGATCTCAACAACGAATATATAAGGTATTGGTATCCCCCAAATTACAGACTCAATAAACTTTGATTGCCTGGTGTCATCCCAAACAATTTGACGTTGGTAGTCTGGAATAAACAATTTATTAGTATCATCGTTAATTCCTTCCAGATATTTTTGAACGAGTATTTCGACTGGATACTGTTTCGTGTCGTAATTAATTTGCTGCTGCTTGTCGCGGATTTCCATTTCAGCGGCATTTCTGTCTTGAAGCGTAATTTGTTCTAGTTGCGATCGCATATTTTTAACTAACGAAGAAGCACTGTATATACGAGCATTTTACCACAACCCAGGGTTGATAAAGTCCTGTTCGGAGAATTTTAGTCTTGAGGCTACCGCAGTGTAAATTCTGATTTGACTAAGATGGTACGGCCGATCGCCCTTAGCAACAAAAAGAGCGATCGCCAAACAGAAATCGCCGCGAAGATTAAAATCTACAACGCGCTGCTGAGGGAATTAGAAGCACGATCGCGCAATGCCTCCAAACGATTACTTTCCCCGTTTAAATCGAACACAACCTCAAACTTAACGTGGGGTATAGTTTGTCGCAAAAACTGAAAATGCCCCTCTGCATCGGAGCGACTGCGGCAGCGGGCGACAATTATCCATTGCCCAGAGGGTAACAAACGGGCGATCGCCCAACAACACAAGCGGTCTTTGTATTTGATACTCCCCAGCCCGCTCCGGGACGGGGATTCTTGAAGAGTCCAAATGCGAACTTTCAAAGGCGAAATCAAAGCGCCTCTACTGACTCCTTCAAGA
>NZ_JAEQCB010000263.1:0-3970 GCF_020738785.1 Microcoleus sp. PH2017_05_CCC_O_A
AAACCTTGATAAATTCTGGCATTCAAACTATTTGAGTCCTTCTAGCTTGTCACGAATCCCTTCTCCCCGGCTGCTTTTCTTCAGTCTGTGTCACGCTTTCCCTATATGATCGGATGTAGAGCAACAACTAAATCAACCGCCAATCATGCCCAAAACAGTAGCCGATGTGATGAGTCGCGATCCGATTTTGGCGCGCCCCGAAACGCCCTTAAACGAAGCGATTAAAATTTTAGCCGATCGACGTATTAGCGGCCTTCCCGTTGTAGATGAGAATGGTTTATTGGTAGGAGTCATCTCCGAAACCGACTTGATGTGGCGGGAAACCGGCGTTACTCCGCCCGCTTACATCATGGTACTCGACAGCGTGATTTATCTAGAAAATCCCTCGCGTTACGAGCGAGAACTCCACAAGGCTTTAGGGCAAACAGTAGGAGAAGCGATGAGTCAAGAACCCGTTACCATCGAACCAGACAAATCTGTCCAAGCAGCAGCCAAACTAATGCACGATCGCAGCATCCACCGATTGCCGGTAGTCGATAGTGCTGGCAAAGTAATCGGCATCCTCACTAGGGGAGATATTATCCGATGGATGGCAGCCGAGTCTTAATTAATTGTTGCAGTTGAAGGATTGTATCAGAAAATGAGCCGATCGCTCCTTCAATCTCTAAGCTTTTGGCAATCACCAATTACCAATTACCAATTACCAATTACCAATTACCAATTTTAAAATCGCATGAGTATTACCCCTGAATCTGTCGAACAATTGCTAAATTCCGAGGATTTTGGCGAAAGGTTGCGGGCTGTCAACCAACTGCGACAGCTAGAACCAGCGATCGCCTATAATTTGATTCAAATTGCGATCGGCGACAAAAACGTCCGCGTTAGATACGCAGCCGTCAGCCAAATGTCAACCCTCGGCGAGCAAAATCTGCCGAACGCTTTAGAGGTACTGCTTCACAGCTTGCGAAACGATCCCGAACCCGACGTGCAAGCAGCCGCAGCCGATGCTTTGGGCGCCTTGAAATTAACCGCTGCTTTAGAAGATTTGCAGCAAGTTTACAGCAGTACATCTGAATGGTTGGTGCAACTCAGCATCGTCGCAGCTTTGGGAGAAATGGGCGATCCAAAAGCATTTCCGATGTTAGAAAATGCCCTGGGTTCTGAAAACGAATTGATCCAAACTATTGCCATCAGTGCATTAGGAGAATTAGGGGATAAACGGGCCCTGCCGCTGCTGCTTCCCTACGCTTCCAATGCAGATTGGCAGATTCGTTATAGAGTCGCCCAAGCTTTGGGGCGGTTGGGCGGTGTCGAAGCAGATGCAGCTTTGGAAATTCTTGCCAAAGATGAGGTTGAGCAAGTGTCTCAGGAGGCTAAAGTCGGACAAGATAATATTTTGAAATTGTGAGTTTTGAGCGGTGAATTTTGAATTAATTGAGAATTTTTTGTGAGGATTCTACTAAAAAATTAGTTGGCGCGCGATCGCTAACAAGAGTGAAACCCGGTTTCTTCGTAGATTTTTCGTAACTAAACGCAAAACTCGAAGAAACCGGGTTTCTAGCCCCCAGCCCGCGAACTGGGCGCGCAATATGAACCTTAGTGACGCTCCTACATCAACCGCAAGCGGTATATTGTAGGCATCTGAGTCCTGTTAAGGATATCGAGATCTTCCTTCCCGCGGACTCCAATGGTTTCCCTTTACGGCGTTTTATAGTGAGGAACACGTCCCGCCCCACTTGTCACCTGAATTTTTTGGACTTAGACCCAGATTGTTATTCTTTGATCCAAGATCTAAGTATTTTACCACGACTATTGAACTTTTGTTCATCTCGTCATCCACCCGCCCACTGCTCAAAGCTGCGCTTTGAGATTATGGACAGGTGGAATCGGAGTCTCACACGCCTCTCATCCCACACTAACCTTCGATCGGTATAGTGTGGGGATTCCCGTCTGTTAAGCTAATCAGGAAAAATCTCAAATCTCAAGCTCTATCTCAGATTCCGCACAGGGCGGTTTTATTGTCGTCAGACAAGTTAGGTACGTAGTTGCGCTTAAGCGCTCTTTCCTAATATTATAAAGAGCGCTTAAGCGCAACTACGTACCTCGATCCAGATGCGAGCCGATCTTTGAGCGATACTTAGGGCATGGGGCATACCTCACTTTTTTTGAGAACCGCTATAAACTGTATTGTTGTACGTATATTAACGGTTAAACCTTAAAAAGCAAGTATAATAAATTACCTTAAAAATAATGTTGTGGGTAATTGTTCTGCGTGACGCGCTCGTGGCTGCGGAATCTCGGTTGTATTGATGCCACGGGCGATCGCACTCTTGGCTTTTTTCAACCAGAGTCCGGATATTGACATCCGCAGTTGAAGAATAGGTATAATAACAATAGATACAACAGTGGCAGGGATTAAGACAATTGTTGAAGCCTGCCCAGCCTGCGATCGGGGAAATTATCGTTAAGACGGTAAGCCATCTACCAGCTCAGCCCAGTCTTAAACATTTTTATCATCCCCATGCTTGAACAACTACAAAATTCCGATTCTCAGTCTGCGGACATTTTAACAGGAGAGCGATCGGCTTCTCAACTGTCACAACCCGCACCAGCCACAACCAATCAAAACTTTATTTATAAAGTTTTAGAACTTACGAACATAGAGCGCAGCAAATTGAGTTTGTCCCCCCTAACCTTAAATACTCAGTTGTTGAATGCGGCGCAAAATCACACCCAAAACATGGCAGTGCAAGACTTTTTCGATCACACCGGAAAAGATGGTTCGTCAATGGGAAATCGGATTACTGCAACGGGCTATAAATTCAGCTCGGCAGCAGAAAATATCGCTGCGGGATCGTCTACACCCGACCAAGTTGTATCATCATGGATGAACAGCAGTGGCCACCGGGCTAACATTCTTAATCCGAATCTGAAAGAGATTGGCATTGGTTACTATTTCCTAGCCAACGATACTGGCAGCGTCAATTACAATCACTATTGGACGCAAGTTTTTGCTACTTCGCTTGATGGTAGTGTCAATCCCGCACCACCTCCAACGCCAACTCCAACTCCAACTCCCACACCAACTCCCGTACCAACTCCAACTCCAACTCCAACACCCAGCACATTAGTCTCCATTACTTCGCCAATACCCAATGCTACAGGGGACGGCACCCCGACGACAGCACCCAAGAATACAGCCAGCGGTGGCAATTATTTCCTATCAGATGCTGCTGATACTCAAATACCTGCCAGCGCTGTGGGATTGCAAATTTTTGCCCTTTCCGGGAAAGACAATCTCACTGGAGGAGCAGGCGCTGATACGATTAATGGAATGCAAGGCGCGGATACAATTAACGGCGCAGGTGGTAATGACATCTTATCCGGCGGTAAAGATTCGGATTTAATTGATGGCGGTGTTGGTAATGATTTTATCAGCGGCAACAATGATAACGATCGACTAATCGGAGGAGATGGCAACGATACTCTCCGGGGCGGCAAGGAAAATGATATCTTGATTGGCGGTAACGGCGATGATTTGCTGGGGGGCGATCGCGGGCAAGACATTCTGACCGGCGGTGCTGGAAGTGATACGTTTATCCTAGCAGGAGGTTTGTCTGTTTCGGCTACGTTAGTTGGTGCCGATGTGATTACCGATTTTGTCGCCGGGGATAAGATTGGTTTAACCGACGGGATCGGATTTGCCAACTTGACTTTTGAATCTGTGAGTTTGAAGTTGGATGCAGGTGCAAGCATCGCTTCTACGGCGATTAAGTCGGGGGCTAATTATTTGGGAATCGTGCAGGGTGTAAGTCAAAGTCAGCTTACATCTTCTGTTTTTGTGAGTGCAATTTAGGAAGTAGATCGGGCAGTTGAAAGAGACTGTTGGCGAATGTCTGAGGGGTGTCACCCCTCAGACATTGCCGTCCTGAATAGGCAGAATGATTGTGTAATCACGCACCATATTAAA
>NZ_JAEQCB010000264.1:0-3957 GCF_020738785.1 Microcoleus sp. PH2017_05_CCC_O_A
GGGGTTTACAGATTTCAGAAGAGCAGCTAACTGGGATTTTTTCTGCCGATGCCGAGGAGTTCGATCGCGTTACCGGATTGACACCAGCAGATTGGGCAACTTTTCTGGGGGAATTCGCCGCCAGTGAGGGCAAATCCTTCGATGCAGAAATCGTGGAATTTGTGGCGGACAAACTATATACAACTTTCCCGAAAGCCTACCGCGAAGTGCTGAAACTGGATGCGGCGAAGGGAGGAGAAAAGTTTGCGGCGATGCTGTTGAATCTCCACCAAATTGCTTTGACAGAATTAAGAGCTTTGGGGCTGCAAAATGGGGAGATTCTGCAAAAATTGGAGGCCGTGGCGACTCGGCAGCAGATTTGTCAAGTGATGGTGAAATTGGAGGCGATCGAAATTGGCATCCGCGATGATTTGGCGCAGATTCAGAATTTACTGGAACGATTTGTTGATACTTCCGCGCCGAGATTGCCGCTTCCCTACGAGTGCGAAACGATTATTGCCGATCGGACTCAAGACTTTACCGGCCGCCAATTTGTGTTTGCAGCAATTGCCGAATTCTTGCAGAACAATCGCAAAGGCTATTTTGTTTTAGAAGCAGATCCGGGAGTTGGGAAAAGTTCAATTATGGCGAAGTTAGTGCTGCTGCTGAAGCGGCGCTGTGTCGCCCATTTTAACTCGCAATCTCAAGGCATTGTCCGCGCCGAACAATTTCTCGAAAATGCCTGCACTCAGTTAATTCGCGGCTATCAACTAAATTATCCGCAACTACCGGAAAATGCCACCAGAGATGGCAATTTTCTGAGTCGATTGTTGGGGGAAGTCAGCGCTAAATTGGGCGACAAAAAGTTGATTATTGTCGTCGATGCCCTGGATGAAGTGGATTTGAATTTGCAGGGGCGCATCAGCAATGTCCTCTATTTGCCCGATGCTTTGCCGGATAATGTTTATTTTATTGTCTCGAAGCAGCCGAAAACTCTGCCTTTGCCAAATCATGAAGTTTTTGATTTGATGCAGTACAGTGCAGAAAGTTTGGCGGATGTCAAGGTTTATATTGACAAACGCACGGGGAACAGCGCGTCTATTCAGAGTTGGATTAACCGTCAAAACTTGCAGCGCGAAAAGTTTGTGGCGGCGGTGGCGGAAAAAAGCCAGAATAATTTTATGTACCTGCGCTACGTGCTGAATGATATCGATAGCGGCAAGTACAGCGATGTGAATTTGCAAGATTTGCCGAGGGAGTTGGAAGGATATTATGACAAGCATTGGGCGCGGATGGAAATGGCGGTTAAAGATAAGGAATTGCGCCGCCGGAAGTTGAAGGTGATTTATTTGTTGACGAAAACTCGCAAGCCGGTTTGCTGCGATATCTTGGCGGATTTTGCGGAAGAAGATGCTTTGGATGTGCAGGAAGTTCTGGATGATTGGGAACAGTTTCTGCGGCGTAGCGGTGATAGTCCTCCCGATTACAGTATCTATCACGCGAGTTTCCAAAGATTTCTGCATCGTATAGATGTGGTGCAGAAAGCTGGGGTGTCGCTGCGGGATATTGAAACGGCAATTTCAGATAATTTGTGGGAGGATTTGTACGGCGATGAGTAAGTTTAAAGAACGGTTGGGGAAACTGTCGCCGAAAAAGCGGCTTTATGCTTTGGAAACTCTGCCTGGGCATTTGGCCCAGAGTGTTCAAGGGGAACGGTTGCATCAGTTGTTGACGGATTTTGATTTTATTGAGGCGAAGTTGGATGCGGTGGGGGTTCAAGAGTTAATTGAGGATTACGATTTGGCGAGAGTTTCTGATGTTTTGCTGTCGGAGGGGCAAGGGGAAAGTTTGGGGTTGATTCAGGGGGCAATTCGGAAGTCGGCGCACGTTTTGGATAGGGATAAAACTGAATTAGTAGGGCAATTATTGGGGAGGTTGCTAGATTTTGAAATGACTGATATTCAGGGGTTGCTGGAACAAGCCAAGCAGTCGAAAAATAGTCTTTGGCTGCGGCCTTTGAGGGCTAATTTAGAGCGGGCAAATGAAGGGGCGCTGCGGACGCTTGTCGGTCATACTGATGGAGTATGGGCAGTGGCGATCGCACCAGACGGTAAAACAGCGATTTCCGCTTCAGAGGATAACACGCTCAAAATCTGGGACACAGCCAGCGGTAGGCAACTAAGAACTCTCATCGGTCATACTGACCCAGTAACGGCAGTTGCGATCGCACCGGATGGCAAACGAGCGATTTCCGCTTCATGGGATAACACCCTGAAAATCTGGGACACAGACAGCGGAAGAGAACTGAGAACTTTGATCGGTCATACTGATTCGGTATCAGCAGTCACGATCGCACCAGATAGCAAAACAGTGATTTCAGCTTCATGCGATAACACCTTAAAAATCTGGGACACAGACAGCGGAAGGGAACTTTTGACTCTCATCGGTCATACTGACTCGGTATGGGGAGTCGCGATCGCACCGGATGGCAAACGAGCGATTTCCGCTTCAGAGGATAACACCCTCAAAATCTGGGACATCGAAAGTGGTAGAGAACTTACAACTCTTATCGGTCATACTAATTATGTATCAGCAGTCGCGATCGCACCAGACGGCAAAACCGCGATTTCCGCTTCAGACGATAACACCATCAAAATTTGGGATATCGACACTGGCATCCAACTGAGAGCCCTCACCGACTATACGTTATGGGTATTAGCAGTCGCGATTGCGCCAGATGGCAAAACAGCGATTTTTGCTTCACGGGATAACACCCTCAAAATCTGGGACATCCACGGTGGTAGAAAACTAACAACTCTCATCGGCCATA
Organism: Microcoleus sp. PH2017_05_CCC_O_A; assembly: GCF_020738785.1. Classification (NCBI taxonomy): domain Bacteria; kingdom Bacillati; phylum Cyanobacteriota; class Cyanophyceae; order Oscillatoriales; family Microcoleaceae; genus Microcoleus; species Microcoleus sp. PH2017_05_CCC_O_A. The sequence continues at coordinate 2,810 of NZ_JAEQCB010000264.1, forward strand.
ATGACGAGGTAAAAGCAGTCGCGATCGCACCAGACGGCAAGACGACAATTTCCGCTTCAAACGATAGCAATCTCAAAATCTGGGACATAGACAGCGACAGAGAATTGAGAACTATTGCTGGTAATATTCGGGAGGTATATGCAGTCGCGATCGCACCAGACGGCAAGACAGCGATTTCGGCTTCAAGGGATCGCACTCTCAAAATCTGGGACACAGACAGCGGGAGGGAACTGAGAACTCTGACCGGTCACACTGATATGGTATCAGCAGTCGCGATCGCACCAGACGGCAAGCGAGCAATTTCCGGTTCCTGGGATAAAACCCTGAAAATATGGGACATCGACAGTGGCAGGAAATTGAGAACTCTCACCAGTCATACGCAACAGGTATGGGGAGTAGCGATCGCACCAGATAGCAAAACAGCGATTTCCGCTTCAGGGGATAAAACCCTAAAAGTCTGGGACATTGACAGTGGCAGGAAATTGAGAACTCTTATCGGTCATACTCAGGAGGTATTTGCCGTCGCGATCTCACCAGACGGCCTCATAGCGATTTCGGCTTCAGGGGATTACAACCTTTTGGCTTCAGCGGATAACACCCTCAAAATCTGGGACATAAACAGCGGTAGGGAACTGATAACTCTCACCGGTCATACTCACAGTGTAACAGCAGTAGCGATCGCACCCGACGGCAAGCAAGCAATTTCCGCTTCAAGGGATAACACCCTTAAAATCTGGGACATCGACAGTGGCAGCGAATTCAGAACTCTTACAGGTCATACTCAGGGGGTATATGCAGTCGCGATCACCCCCGACGGCAAACTCGCAATTTCGGCTTCAGACGATAAAACTGTGAAAATCTGGGATTTGCTTAGCGGCAAGGAGATTGCTAGTTTCAGCGGAGATGGTGGGTTTGCTTGCTGTGCGATCGCCGCTGATGGAGTGACAGTTGTAGCGGGCGATCGATCGGGCCGGGTGCATTTCCTGCGATTGGAGGGAGTTAAACAGTTGACAGTTGACAGTTGACAGTTGACAGTTACCCGGCGGTTAGAAAGAGACTGTTGGCGAATGTCTGAGGGGTGTCACCCCTCAGACATTGCCGTCCTGAATAGGCAGAATGATTGTGTAATCACGCACCATATTAAATAA
>NZ_JAEQCB010000029.1:0-12258 GCF_020738785.1 Microcoleus sp. PH2017_05_CCC_O_A
AGGCTAACACTGCATAATTTCAGCCCAAAAGCGTTTGGCTTCCAAGTTTTCACAACTGATAAAAAAATCCGACCCACATCTGCGGAATGTGGGCTTTAAGGGCGATTTATCTATCTTTCTCATCTCTCCACACACAAAAACCGGGCAACTTCACAGCTACCCGGCAATCTAAACTTTAGACTTCAGATAAATCTAAAATCTTCAACCTAAAATTATTAAACAGCGACAGTCTTCTTAGCAGAAGAGCTCAATTCGCCCTTTGCATACTTAGCTGCAAAATCATCCAAAGACATTTGCTTGATCTTTGTACCGTGACCGGCGCAACCGAAAGAGTTGTAGCGATCGCTACAAACCTTCTGCATATACTTGATCGACGGCTTCAAGAAGTGGCGGGGATCGAACTCATCTGGCTTAGCAAACAAAGCTTCGCGCACCGCAGCGGTAATCGCCAAACGGTTGTCAGTGTCGATGTTGATCTTGCGAACGCCGCACTTGATGCCTTTTTGAATTTCTTCGACAGGTACGCCGTAGGTTTCGCGGATAGTGCCGCCGTTGCTGTTGATGATTTCCAGCAATTCTTGGGGTACAGAAGATGAACCGTGCATTACCAAGTGAGTATTTGGCAGGCGGCGGTGAATTTCTTCGATGCGGCTGATTGCCAAAATTTCGCCAGTCGGTTTGCGGGTGAATTTGTAAGCGCCGTGGGAAGTGCCGATCGCCACTGCGAGAGCATCAACGCCGGTTTGCTCGACGAAATTAACAGCTTCTTCAGGATCTGTCAGCAATTGATCGTGGGAAAGCGCGCCTTCAAAGCCGTGGCCGTCTTCTGCTTCGCCCATCCCTGTTTCCAGAGAACCCAAGCAACCCAGTTCGCCTTCAACGCTAACGCCGATCGAATGAGCAACTTTCACCACTTCGCGAGTAACTTCAACGTTGTACTCGTAGCTGGCGGGAGTCTTAGCATCGCCTTCCAAAGAACCGTCCATCATTACGCTGGTGAAACCTTGGCGCATGGCAGAATAGCAAGTGCCGGGGGCATTGCCGTGGTCTTGGTGCATGGAGATGGGGATGTGAGGATAGGTTTCAACTGCTGCCAAAATCAAGTGGCGCAGGAAATTTTCGCCAGCGTAGGAACGAGCGCCGCGAGAAGCTTGCAGGATCACAGGGCTGTTGGTTTCGTCAGCAGCGCGCATGATCGCTTGGATTTGCTCCATGTTGTTGACGTTGTAAGCCGGTAGGCCGTAACCATTTTCAGCCGCGTGGTCGAGCAGCAGTCGCATAGGTACAAGCGCCATAGATATTCCTCCTAATTATTTGTGTTTCTGGACAGTGGATTTTGAACAAGCTGAATTCTTACGATAATCTTAAGACAATTTGTTGCCGATCGCGCATTATGTTTCCAGATTTCAATTTAGGCTTAAAAAATCCACATTGCCCAAAACTAAATTCGGGGCAATCCCGCTGGGATTGCCCCGAATTCGTGATGAAAGCTAGATTTTATTCTGCTTTCTACTTTTTACGTTCTGTCTGAAAAATGGGTCGCCCGGGATTTGAACCCGAGACCAATCGGTTAAAAGCCGAATGCTCTACCGCTGAGCTAGCGACCCGCGAAAACATTGTTACCGCACACAATTTCTAATAGTAGCACCCATCATTTCAAATAGCAAGTGTTTTTCAAAAAAAAGTTGCAGTCATGCGAACCAGCATCTCGCAAGTCGCTCCCGGCTGCAAATAAATCAAGTGTTCGCCAGTATTGAGGGCATTTCTAGGAGCCGTCCAAGGTTCCAAACAGTAAAAATCCTTGCCTTTCAAAGTCCAGAAAACCAACTTCCCATAGCTGGAGTTGTAACTGACGGTGAGCCGCAAGCCGCGGGCCTCGTCAGTTACAGTAGCAGCAAGACCTGTCAGTTCGTCAAAGGAAACATCTATTTCGTCGAGAGTCGGGTCAAAAACCCCTGTGAAATAACCTTTCTTGTGAGTGTGGTGATCTCTGTACTGCATCCCGGGAATCTCAAAGCGCAGATTTGTCTTGTCGGGTGCTAAAAAGTAAGGATGCAAGCCGCTAGCAAAGGGCATTGGTTCGTCACCAAGATTGGTGTATTCCTGCACAATTTCCAAAGAATTGCCTTTAATTTGATAAGTAAAAGCTAATTGGAAATCAAAGGGATAAACAGTCTGGGTTTTCTCGCTGCTTTTGAGCACTAGGGTAAGAGCCGCGCAACCCTCGGTAAATTGTTCCGTCGCCGTCCAAGGCAAGTCGCGAGCAAAGCCGTGCTGTTTGAGCTGCCGCTCCACTCCCTTGTGGGTGTAAGTGTCGTCGGGGAGATTGCCACAGATGGGAAACAAGATGGGAATCCCGCCGCGTACAGTCCGATCGGGATTGGCGAACCGTTCCGCGTCCAAGTAAAACATTTCTTTGCCTTCAACCAGCCAGCTAGTGGCAATACCGCCCCGTTCCGGCACAACTTCTAGGGTAGAGTTTGCGGTTTCGTCGGAGAGGATATAGGTTTTGTACTGCTTTTGCTTCAGCGCGATCGCAAACACATTTGTCATTGTTAGTAGGTCGTCGATCATTGGTTGTTAGTAAATCGGTCGTTATTAATTGGTCGCTGGTAGTTGATTTTCGCCCATCACCAGAAAGAATTGGTTGAAAGCCCGCCCGATCGGGAGAAATTAAAATCAGACTATTCATTACTCCAATCCTCTTCCTTCTAGGTAGAGGTCGCTCTCAAACTGTCAAGCGGTCAACTGTCAACTGTCAACTCCACTGGCCGTCCCCACGTTCGCAGCTATAGGAGGCAGGGCGAGCCGCAGCGAGCCGCGATCGCTGCTTTTGCCGGGAACGACTCTGTTTGTCGGCTGCTCTTTGAGTGCGACTTTGAAAGATACATCGCCAGTTGGGGGAATATAGCTTTGGGGACTGAGTACCCCTCCCGAACTCGGAGATGGGGGCGAAATAAACGGTTCTTTGATGAATGGTTCTTTGGTAAACGGATCTGGTTCCCGGCTGGGATTTTCAGGTTTAGTGCGATAGACGCGCGATGGCAAATCTTGACTCGGAGGCGGGTTCGACGACCTAGCAGGCCCTGCCCCGTTCTGGAAAACTGAGGAGTTGTCCGGCTGTTTGGGCAAAGCCGGTACAGCGGGCAAAATCGGAGTAGGTTTGGGTTGTCCTGGGCCTGGCAGATTGGTTTCTCCTGTCAGGGGGACTGGGGAAGCCGACCCGGGCCCGTAGGTACCGCTTTTTGGTGCTCCTGGCAAGGTCGAATTTGGAGTTTTTGGTGCCAATCCTGGGTTGATTGGGGCCTCTAGAACCACAGAAGAGCGCATCGGTCGATCGAATATACTAGAAATTTGTTCGACGCGTTTGAGGATGCGATCGCCCGCTGCTCCATTCACCACTTTCGGCTGAAACTTTTTCACCTCCACAGGCAAAAATTCTACCTTCATATTCCTGTCTTTGAGCGATACTTTCAGGACTGCGGTATCGTAATCGCTGCGAGCATTCGCGCCGAATATAAAATTACCCAACGAGTAAACAATCGGGCGACCCTTGTAAACTTCGGCACCTTGTAGGACATGGGGGTGGTGTCCCACTACCAAATCTGCACCTTGATCGATCGTGAACCGAGCCAAATCTATCTGCCAGTCCCCGGGATAATCTGCCAATTCGACTCCCCAGTGGTAATTAACAATAATCCAGTCTACCTGACCTTTGAGAGCTCGAATATCCTCTGCCACGCGATTGTTACGCCGGGGGTTGGTGCCAGCCTTACCTTGGTCGGCAGCATGAAGGTCAGCATCGTAATAACCGAGGTACGCGATCCGCTGACCCTTAACCTCAATAATATCTGGACGCCTTGCTTCTTTGATATCTCTACCGGCTCCCAGATGCCCTATACCAGCATTATTTAGAGTATTTATAGTTTCCACCAGCCCCGGTTCCTCGTAATCCATAGCGTGGCTGTTTGCCAGATTGACAATATCCACTCCTCCTGCTGTTAATACTTTCACCGATTCTGGATCGGCTTTAAAATTTAATTGTTTTTTGCCAGAACCCAAGGTAGAGCGAGTCAGGGGGTTTTCTAGATTAACCATCGATACATCTGCTTGCCGGTACTCGTCCATATTGGCAAAAGCCCAATGGTAATCGTTGCCAGCAGATGCGGCGATCGCATCCGATAGATTCACATTTCCTCCGAACATCAGCGTTACGGTGGGGTCGTAGGGATTAGCAACCTGCTTTTGTTGCACTACAGGTACTAATTCTAAGGCCGCTTGCACCGCATCCGGACGTTTGGGAGGCGGCCCCGACATTACCGCAGCTTGCTGGTAAGGGGAGGCTGGAGACATTAGCCGTAGGGCTACAGCCTCGTGGTAGCTCAGCCAACACCCTAAAATAAATGATGCCAGTGCCGAGCCCACTAGCAGCAGAGAACGATATGTTTTAAATTTAACCCAATCGACGACTAATAGGGAACGGTAACGCCGCTGGTTGCGGTTTGCCGGAGTCACTATTCGGACTGACTGTTTCCAGAGAATCTCTGGTTCCCCAGCCAAGCGCGCGTGAATTCGCACTCCTTCTACTGCTGGCGAGTTGAGTCTCCAGAGTTGGTGACAAATAAATTTAACTAAGCCTTCGCGGAGAGTGCTCCCCAGTAATGTATTCTCTGGTGCAAATCCGCGTTGGAATTCTACTAGGATTTGGACGCAGCCGGCTTGAGCCTGTTCGACGCGGGCATAAATCCCTTCGGGTCGCAGCAAGCTGTCAATCCAGTAATTCAGGGCCTGAAAGTTGCCCGATCGCGCTAGCTCCAAGATAGACGGCTGCGACCAATTTTCTGCATATACCATCAATTAGCCTCCTTAACACGTTCGAGCGATGACTTCAATTTGTTTTGAACGGAACTACAATTTTTTTAGCTTAACCGCCACTTCGCTGCCCGTTTTGAAGCTAGTTGTTGGTCGCCACCATTTTTTACATTTAGGTGATGCTTGCTGTCAGTGATTTTTATCACATTTTGGTATCTGGATTGTAGATTTTTGATTTTTGATTGGAGATTTGACATTTGAGATCGATTGAAATACTCACCGACCGTCGCGGACGGTGATTCTTGACGCTTCACCGACTGATGCTACCGGAGTAGTCTTACTCTGTCTCTGCGCCCATTTAGAGTCGTGGCGATTCCCCATCCCGACTTGCTCTATATTTTTAGCAGCATTTTCGTCTCTATCTTGCTCAGTGCCACAACTCAGACAAAGCACTGAACGAATAGATAAATCTATTTTGCCCCATTTGAAGCCACAGTCTGAACAAACTTGGCTAGTCGGTTCCCATCTACTAACTACTTTAAACTCCCTGCCAAACTTCTCAGACTTGGCCTCACAGAGAGTCCTAAACTCCCTCCACCCTTGCAAGCTAATCGCTCTGGAAAGCCTCCGATTCTTGACCATTCCCGACACGTTCAAATCTTCCAAAACAATCACTTGGTTTTCGTTGACTATTTTGGTTGATAATTTGTGCAGAAAATCTTTACGGGTATCAGCAATTCGGTTGTGCAGCTTGGCGATTTTGATTCGAGTTATATTTCTCCTCCTAGAATCTTTGGGTTGACGGGCTAACTTACGCTGTAGTTTGCGAACTCTTCGGTCTAGCTTTTTATAGCTAGGGCTTTGGGCTTTTTCGCCATTGCTCATCACCGCAAAGGTCTTAACCCCTAAGTCTATCCCAATACTAGGATTTTTCGCCTCAATCTGAGTTGGTTGAATCTCTACTACAAAGCTCAGAAAATACCGATTAGCACAGTCTTTGATGACTGTAACAGAACTAGGTTCTGATGGTAATTCTCACAGGCGAAACGGGTTTGACAATACCAATCTTGGCTAGATAGACACCATCACCTTTGAGCGAGAATCCATAGCGAGTGAGTCTTGCCGATTGACTATTCGTCCTCTTTTTGAATTTAGGATAGCCAATTTTACGATCTTTCCGCTTTCCTTTACCGGAGTTGAAAAAGTTCTTGAAAGCCGTTTCTAAATCCGCTACAGATTGTTGCAACGGGATGTTTGATACTTCACTTAACCAAGCTCTTTTTTCAGTCTGTTTTGCCTGAGTAATTACTACTTTTTGAAGTTCGGCAGATTTGGGTTTCTTTTCAGACTGTTTAGAAAGGGCAAGAGCATCATTCCAAACTACCCGAACACAACCAAACAATTGAGCCAATTTCTGTCGTTGTTGGTCGGTTGGATAGAATCTGTATTGATACCTTGCTTTCATTGTTTTCGGTTCTTTACTTTGTTCTATTATACTACAATACCGTTTACTTAAGAGCGCCATGGGGGTAAAACCCTATGAGAAATAGATACGGAGATTGCTTCGTTCCTCGCAATGACCATCTTAAGTAAACCGTATTGTATTATACTAGGTTTTACTGATAGAATTAGGAAGATTCAAAGAAAATTAAAGCCGTCCTAGAAGGACGGGGCTTGTTACCCGCTTTTTTGGTCAAGGGATAATTGAAGTTGAGATTTTCCAATTTTAGCGGTAATTGCGGGCGATCGCGATCGGCAAAACAGATGCTGCTAGGGGTGCGAACTCGTACAAGGCGAGTCAACAACCCGCTAAGTAGTATTCAATCTGCTGGCGAGCGAGTCAGTTCGATTTATGGTTTACAATTCGGGAAATTTTCGTTCTCTAACTTCTAGGGAATAATCTTGGACGGCTTGGGTAATTGTCGATCGCAAATTGACGTAAGCTTTCGCAAAAGGCGGTTGTTTTTCGGAAAGTCCCAACAAATCGGAAGTAACCAAAACTTGTCCGTCGCAGTGTGCCCCCGCACCGATACCAATGGTGGGAATAGTTAATTTTTGGGTAATTTGAGCAGCTAAGTCTGGGGGAATGTGTTCTAGGACGATCGCAAAGGCACCGGCTTCTTGAAGTGCGATCGACTCGGCTTTGATGCGATCGGCAGATTCGGCTGTTTTGCCTTGTTTTTTGTAACCGAGTTGGTGTACCGACTGGGGAGTTAAACCAACGTGACCCATCACCGGAATCCCGGCGGATGTTAGCTGCAAAACGGTAGCCGCCATTGCTGGATATCCGCCCTCCAATTTTACAGCTTGAGCGCCAGTTTCTTTCAAAACTCTCCCGGCCGAGTGCATGGCTTGCTGGGGACTTTCCTGGTAAGTCAAAAACGGCAAATCCACAACAACTAATGCTTGCTTGACTGCGCGACGGACTGCTTTAGCGTGGTGCAGCATTTCATCGAGGGTTAGCGGTAGCGTAGTTTCGTAGCCCAATATTGGCATGGCGAGGGAATCGCCGACTAGGATGATGTCAGTGCCTGCTTGGTCGAGTAGTTGGGCGATCGCATAATCATAACCGGTCAGCGCCACAATTCGACGCCCTTGCTGTTTCCACTGAATCAGTTGATGTGTAGTTACTGCCATTTTATTGCAAAAATATATAGCCTTTTTTAGATTGATGAGGTACTATGCGGCATTGGGCATTGGGCATTGGGCATTGGGCATCGGGCATCGGGCATACCTCACTTTTTTGAGAACCGCTATAGCCTTTTTTAGATAGATGAGATATCAATACTTCGGACAGTTTTAGGCACGATTGAATATTTAAAACCCATACTAGCTATTGCTTGGACTATTTTTTCAAACTTTAAGTTTAGCCTTCAGGCAAGAAAAAAAGATTAAAAATGCCAAGGCTTGTGCTGTAAAGATTACAGAGGCTTTAAAAAATTGTCCGAAGTATTAAGGTATGTCTGGCAATTGCTAATTGCTAATGGGGAGGAAAGGTTTTGAACCACAAGTTTTTCGGTGATTGCCGATTACCTTTTTATCTGAGTAGCGATTAGCGATTAGCGATTAGCGATTAGCGAATCGTACCTCATATTTCGATCGAACTGCTATATGAATTGTCGATCGCCAATTTTTGCCTAGTCTCGCTCGAACGCCTCGCAGCATCCGCTAATTTCAAAGCGTACAAACTACTGGTATTCTTGACGTACAACGGCGTACCGTTTAACAAACAGTCTAACACCATATCCGTATCCTTAGCAAACAAACCGCGCCGCGTTCCTACTGCGATCGCCTGCCGAGTTTCTCCCTGAATCAATTGACCGGATTCGGGAGTAAAAATCAGCGTTCCTGCTTCTCCGTAGATGGTAAAAATGTTTTCCGACTGCCAAAAAGTCTCTCCTTTTCCATAAACAGCTTCAGCGACAACGCCATTGGTAAAGCGTAACTGTGCGTTGCACAAACAAGCTTTGTAGAAATCCGGCTGAGTGTCCCAAAATTGAGTTTGACAGTTAACGGTTCCGACTTCTCCGAACAAATCAGTAAATCGGTGAAGTCGAGAAATTGCCCCGATTAAGGGAAAGCCAAATAGGGAATGCTGAAAAGTCCAGCGCTGCGGTACGGTACGCTGAGGGGTAATAGTAATGTAGCGGGCATAAAAAACTTTACCGATTAATGGTAAGGATTCTTTGATTGCTTGATGCAAACCGCCTAACAGTTCGATGTGTTCGATGTGGAGGAGTTTTTGCTTTTGGGCGGCAAGGGCGATCGCCCTTTCGGCCTCAGACACATCTAAAGATAGAGGATATTCGACCACAACGTGCTTGTCATTTTCCAACGCCGCCAGGACGATCGCCCCATGATCGCGGTTCACTGTACAGACAATTACCAAATCTAAATCATCTCTTTCTACCAACTTGCGCCAAGAAACCTCAGCCTCGGCGCCGAATGTTTGACAAAATGCTGCGGTTTTATCCGGGTTGCGGCCCGCGACTGTTACTAAGTGCGATCGGGCGTCAGCTACCAACGTCTCGGCCCTCAACTTAGCCGCAAAACCAGTACCCACAATCCCCACGCGAATAGGAGAATTTACTTTAAAACCAATGCCAGTATTGATTTGAGTCATAGGATTTTAGATTTTAGATTTTAGATTTTAGATTTTAGTATAGTTAAAGACTTGCAGTGCAGGAGCCCAGAGTTCCATCGTGCAGATTTTAGGCTGTGGTGCGATTTAGGCGGGCTTTGAGCACCCAAGTCTGGTGCGATATATCGCAACCGCCACATCGGTGAGGACATAAATAATCTCATGAATAGAGCCGATACCCTTTAAGCATAAATGGTTTGATTCCCGTAGTGTGCAACTGTCCACTGTGCAACTGTCCACTGTCCACTGTGCACCTGTCCACTGAGGGCGGGCACGGCGGGGCACCGCCCCTACCAACTGTCAACTGTCAACTGTCAACTGTCAACTGTCAACTGTCAACTGTCAACTGTCCATGGCTGCGGGGACAAATTCCAGCAAGTCTGGCTGAAAGTCGATGACACACCCCATAGCAAAAATCGGATTTTTTGGTTGTCGGGTTCAAAATAGGATTTTTTTCTGCAACCGGGTTATTTGGCGTAAGTCTTGCGGCAACAGTATCACAAGGCTGAGCGCAACATAGGTATAAGTAATCAAGATGAAATTAGAAAAAGTTATAACTAATCCCATTCAAATCTTTTGTAAATAAGTGTTGCAACCTTACTTCTTTCCCCTACTATCATAAAGGGAACGAACCTAAGAGCTCACCTCAAAGCTGATAGAGCCTTGAAGTTTGCATTAGGAAAACTTATCAATATTGTTGAATTTTTGAGAGGATTAGTGCATGGCAACTTACAAAGTTACCCTCATCAGCGAAGCCGAAGGAATCAACCAGACCATTGACGTTGATGACGATACTTACATTCTTGATGCTGCCGAAGAAGCAGGACTCGACCTCCCGTATTCTTGCCGCGCTGGAGCTTGCTCCACCTGCGCTGGCAAAATTACTGCTGGCGAAATTGACCAATCTGACCAATCTTTCTTGGATGATGACCAAATCGAGGCCGGATTTGTTCTGACCTGCGTCGCTTATCCTAAGTCTGATTGTACGATCGAAACTCACCAAGAAGAATCCCTCTACTAAGAAAGGATTCACAGGCGCGGTGCGCTAATTAACCCGGTTTCTTGTTTGCGTAATTGAGCTGTTTCAGCTTAATTACGTTAAGAAACTGGGTTTTTGTATGGAAAGATGGCGACAAAGATCCGACGTGCGGTTAGAAACCGCGTCTATACAAAAAATGTCCGCAGCAGACGTACGGTTAGAAACCGTGTCTATACAAACGATGTCCGCAGCAGACGTACGGTTAGAAACCGCGTCTATACAAACGATGTCCGCCTCCGCGGACTGAAGAAAGAAGATAACGTAATTTTAACCGGCCACTCTTCAACCCACGCACCATCCGGGTTTTGTTTGTCTAGACGCGGTTTCAACCGCCGAATCTTATGGCGAATCTGATGCTATTCCCGCCAAAATGTAATGGAATCGTTGAGGGGCACAACTTGAGCGCCGGGAAAATAAAAACTCAGAATACGATCGCCATTCCAGCCCAAATTAGCTAAATTGTAAGAACCAGTTTGACTCATTCCCACGCCGTGTCCGAAACCGCCTCCGACAAAAGCATAGCCGTTAAGAGTTTTGTCAGGATTGTAAATTGGATCTAGATAAAACAGCGTGCTAATCGGCGGATAAAAAGCATTGCGAATCTCATCTTTGTCAATATCGATGGGGCCCAAATCAGTTTGTACCTTCATCTGCAAAACTCGACCAGCGGCCGACCTTTCCACCACTTCAACTTTGGTGAGAGTTTTAAAATTAGCTAGCGGGTGCTTTTTCTTCTGAAGATACTGCCGCAGAAATCCACCAATTGATGTCAGTGAGACTTCTTCGCGCCAGCGGAAGGTTTCTTCTTTTTCCTCATTAAAGCCTGCTTTGAGAGTCATAAAGCGGCGGAAGTTGGTTTCGTCAGACAAGCTCTGCTTTGTCAAGTCCCAGAGGTTTTTGGGGGAATCGACGATCGATCGCAAATATGGACGTTCTGGGCCGTGCCACACATCGCCAAAAGTCGCCGTTACGCCGCCGCTAGACGCTGAATAGAGCGCGTCTACGAGCTGATTTTCGTAAGTTAGGACTAAACCTGCTGTTTGGGCGATCGCGCGATCGCTCTGCGGGAAAACTTCGGTCAAACCTTTATAAACTTGACAGTTAACATCAGCGCACAACTCGTAATTATCCACAGCAAACCGGCGCAAATTTCTCAGCGCATAAGTTCTCGCCAAAATAGTTTGAGCGACAATCGAAGCGTAGGGCGAAAAAGCCCCTATTTCGTGAGGAACAACACCGCGCAAATAAGTTTCCGTCGGCACATTATTGACTAAAGTATAAGTACCGTAAGAATTTTTTTGTAAGTGCAAACTGCCACCGTAACGGCGAGTTTGTTGAATAGCTTTTTCTGGATCGATAGCTGTCGCCTCTTGGGTAGTTTGTTCAAATACCTCAATTACATTTTTTCCCGCCGTGACATCCAACTCATTGCGGTTGAAACGAAAGCCATTTAAAAGCCAAAACGTTTGAGGTATTTGTTTAAAAACTTTCGTATCTAAAAAAGCAGTTTTGTTACCTTGAGCTTGCAAACTTTGCAACAGCCAGCGCCGCACTATAGGAGAATTATAAGTATCTCTTTTTGCCCAAACTTGCCAGCGCAAAGGTTGAGCAATTTCCACATCAATACCCTTGGCGCGCCACTGATTGGCGCTATCTTCTGCACTCTCAAAACTGCGGTGGGAGCTCAGAACAACTCGTTCTTCTACTAATGGCGCTTCCAGAGGTTTATTCGCTATTTCTAGCTGGATGCTGGCGGTAGTTTTAGTTTCTATGCCTTGGGGAGTTTTGTAACTTAATGTTAAGCGATCGCCAGGTAAAGCTTTCAGCGTCAGTTTATCGGTGGGTTTGGTGCCAAACCGCTGCACCACGCCGATTTTGATGAGTCTATTTTGGGGAGTTTGGGCGTATCCAGCAGCGTTGGAAAGGGGCAACAGGCACAATGCGGTGAAAACAGTGCTAGAAATGCAGCTAAACCATTTGTAATTGGGAGTTGGAGGTGCTTGAGCGAACACGGTTATCTATCTCCCGATAGTTGAAATTTGGGGATTTGCGATCGCTACGTTAGCACATTTGGCCGCTGGTACAGCGAAATTCCCAAAGATATGCCAGTCGTAGGGTGTGTCGCCTGCGATAAATGCCTAAAAGAGCGACTTTTCGAGCAAAATAATTGTGTCCTCAGAAACCGGGTTTCTGCGTAGATTTCTCGCCACTAAACACAAAATTTCGTAGAAACCCGGTTTCTAGCCTCCCATAAAAATAGTTGTGT
>NZ_JAEQCB010000029.1:12275-66832 GCF_020738785.1 Microcoleus sp. PH2017_05_CCC_O_A
TCCCATAAAAATAGTTGTGTCCTCAGAAACCGGGTTTCTGCGTAGATTTCTCGCCACTAAACACAAAATTTCGTAGAAACCCGGTTTCTAGCCTCCCATGAGAAGCCTGAAACTATCCAACCTTTAGGAACTGGTTTTTCACATACTCCATCAATACAGGCTGGAGTGTGAAAAGCGTTTTCTCACCTTGTTTCACTTTTTCAATTAATAAACGCCGCCCCAAGGATTGCACAGCTTGTAATAAGGCTGATGGGGATAATTCCAGATTGGCTGAAAATTTGGATATTTCAACTGGTGTGGCTTCACGAGCTAACCAGGATATCACTTGTTTTTCTGAGTCAAATAGGCGATCGCACTGCTGGTGCAGCAGAGATTCTAAATCACCTAAAAATAGGGTATCATAGGAGAGAAACTCGGAAACGCTGCCGCCGAATAAATCTTGAATCATAGTTGCAACTATATTTAACCATAAGGGATTGCCTCGGTAAAGGTCAATCAGTTGTGACCATTTCTCCTCTTCTGCTAATCTTTTCTCTCTGAATATTTCCCGTGCTTCCGCGCCCAAACCGTTGAGTTGCAGCGATTTACAAGGACGATTTTCGCCTTCTAGGGCCGCAATTTCTCTGGGCTTTTCCCAACTCAGGAGGATTAGGCAACTGTTGTGGGATGATGCTGCTAATTCTTTGAAGAATGTGCCGTAATTTTCATAGCCTGGTTGGTAATTGCCTGCGAGTTGTCCGCTGCTGAAAATTGTTTGTATGTCATCAATGATGATGAGACAGCGGGATGAACGCAAATGCTCAATAAGTGATGGCAATTTAATTTCTTGTTGCTGCGAAACGAATTGAATTAAGTTTGTTTGCAGGGTTTGCAGGGGTGGAGAATTGCGGAGACTGCGGTAAATAATATAGTCAAATTCATGTTGAACTTCTGGGATTAGTTGGAGAGTTAGTGACGTTTTGCCAATGCCAGATAAGCCGTATATGGTGATGAGACGGGTGCGGTTTTCCCAAATCCACTGCTTGAGGGTGGTGAGTTCAGATGTGGGGTTATAGAATAAGTTGGGTTCTGGTGCATCGGATAAGTCTAGTCGTTTTTTAGGCTGAGTATTGCTACAGGTCACCTGATTCTGCTTTTCTAACTTTGCTGTTTCTAAGGATTGAAGATAGTTCCCACAAACCAGAGCTATTTCATTCTCTTGTAGGGGCGGTGTCCCCGTGCCTGCCCGAGCTCTCAAACACATACAAAATGTAGACAAATAGGGTCGGCGTAGGGACACTACCCCTACAAAATTATCGTTTTCTTGAGAATGAAACAGCCCTATTCCCAAAACACTGGAATTATCATTTTGTGCAGAATATTTTCCAATTTTTGATTCAACTATGGATAATTGCAATCTTTCCACTGTATATCCAAAGTTAGATTGATTGATGTCTTCACCTAATATCTCTGATAAAAGCTTCCATAATTGTGCTGCGACTTTCTTGACATGAGCTTCGCTACGGTGGCAGTTTGTGGCAATTTCCGGGTATTTCTGGCGTTGCCAAGTACCGCGCAGTATACCTTCTTGTAGGTGATTGAGGTGTTTGCCTGTGTTAGTGAATAGGATTTGGTCAGCTATTTTTAAGACTTCTTGAATGTCCATAGGTCGAGTCGAGGTTTGGGTTTTGCCTATTGCAATCCTACCTTATCCTACTATTTGATATTTCAGCCACTAAATCCTACTTTATGCGACTGAGATCGATCGGGATAGGTAAAAGAATCCCTACTAAATCCTATTGATTTGACTTGATTTCAGTATTTTTTTCACATATGCTAAGAATTCAGGACGAAATAAATTTCAGGAATTTCTAAGAAGTCATGGCTAACATCGATATTGCAAATACTCCTAATGCACAAGGCACAGAGGGTGATGATGTCATTCGTGATACTGATGGGGGCCGCAGAACGCTGGGCTTGGGGGGTAATGATAGGATCTTTGGCAGGGGTGGCAATGATGAACTGTTCGGGAATCTGGGGCGTGACTCACTAGATGGTGAGGGCGGGTTTGATACCCTCTACGGTGGTAAAGATGCAGATTCTCTTGACGGTGGACTTGACGATGACATTTTGTTTGGGAATGCGGGCACTGATACTGTTAGGGGTGGAAGTGGCAACGATCAAATATTTGGGGGGCGTGATAACGACTGGCTATTGGGTGGCGACGGCGAGGACATTTTATCTGGAGATTTAGGTTTTGATGTTCTGACTGGAGGATCTGGACGAGACAGGTTTATCATTCAAGATGAAGTGGCTACTAATACAGTAGATTTTCTGAACGATTTCTTCCCTGGGGAAGACAAAATTGTACTTCCAAAAGGTCTGACATTTGCTGACATCGAAGTCCTGACATTTCAAGCTGCTGGGTTGAATCCAGTTTTTGTGGAGAGGCAGTTTGAACCCTCGCCGTCTCCATTCAATGCCATCTCTAGTGGTAGCGATCTAAATCTAGCTCTACGAGTTAAATCAACTAATCGAATTATTGGACTTTTGGATCGAAATCCAACTTCTGGTGTTCGTCTAACAGCAGCGAGCTTGACAGCAGCGGACTTTATCAGCAGTTGAGGATTCTGCTATGCTGGCCGGTAGCCTGTCGCTATCGGAAATAAGCTGGGAGGGTGAAAACCGCTGCGATTTATCGAGGGGTTGAAACCTGACTCAACGGGTTTTAGCCTAATGAAAGGGGCGATTCGGCGAAGACAAATAGGCTGTGACGCATCGCATTTTTTGATGATAGAGCGATCGCCTTTCAATTTAAAAATAACCACAAGGCGATCGCCCTTACATCCCAATTTGTCAAAAAGTGCGATCGCCCATCTTCCCCCCCTATACTTGTAAAAACTATTCATCCGAGATACACTAGGTAATAGAAAGCAAGCAACCTTAGATGATGGAAGCGAAAACCATAATGAAAACCCAAAGCTTCACCGCCATCATTTACAAAGAAGAAGATATGTATATTGCCGAATGTCCAGAAGTGGGCACAGTTGACCAAGGCGAAACCATAGAAGAAGCGATCGCCAACCTCAAAGCAGCTACAAGGCTCTATCTCGAAGAGTGTCCTTTACCCGACGAAATCACTCCCAGGTTTGTAACTAGCATAGAGGTTAGCTATGCCTAGATTGCCCAGAATATCAAGTAAGCGAAGTAATTCGCGTACTAGAACGTCTAGGCTTTTATCAAGCTAGGCAAACGGGTAGCCATGTTGTCCTCAAAAAAGCTCTCCCCGATGGAGAAATTGTTTGCGTTGTGCCACTCCACCGCGAGCTAAAAATTGGTACACTTAGCGGTGTTCTAAAGCAAGCAAAGGTCACACCTGATGAGTTTATAGCGAGTTTATAATAGCTAAACTCATCATCATAATTCGCATCCCGAATATTCAGTTTTGATTGAAGGAGCTTGGGTCATGGCTAGCATTTCTTAGCAGTGACTTAAATAGTTATAGTAGATAGTTTTACAAGATTCGTAATTAAAGTTATAGTATAAAGCTCTTCATTACCTGAAAGAATTGGTTTAAAGCCGGAACCCCGATCGGGAGAAATCGCGACACACCCTACAGCTATAGCAGTTGACAGTTACAGAGTACGGCAATCAAACCGTTTATGCTGTAGGTTCTTGTCTCCATTCATCAGGTCATTTATGCCCTCACCGATGTGGCGGTTGCTATACAGTAAATATTGGGTAAGGTGTGTCGCTATTAGATTGTCGCTATTCGTTGAGGAATTGTCGATCGCGACACACCCTACAACTTATTTTTGTTTCCAATATTGACAAGCAGCATAGGCCAAAGTGACAGCGCCGGTCACAATCGCGGCTTCATCCACCTCAAACTGCGGGTGATGGAGGGGATAGTTAGGTTTGTCAGTTAATCCCACTCCCAAACGAAACATCGTTCCTGGCGCGTGTTCTAGATACATCGAAAAATCTTCCGCGCCGAGGGATGGTTCTGGTAAAATTTGAACGCGCGATCGCCCTAAAGCTTCCAAAGCCGCCGCTTCGAGTAATTGGGTAAGTTTTGGATCGTTTTGGACTCCCGGTACACCGCGCTTGTAGGTGAGTTCGTACTTAGCGCCGTAAGTCGCGCAGACGCTAGACACAATTTGTTCGATCCAAGCCGGCAGTTTTTCGTGGGTTTCAGGATGGAGCGATCGCACCGTGCCCAATAATTTTACGCGATCGGCAATCACATTTGGTGCACGTCCGCCGCTAATTTGCCCGATCGTCAAAACCACAGGCCTCAACGGATTTTGTGTGCGACTAATCGCCTGCTGCAAAGTAGTAATAATCTGAGAAGCAATCCAAATTGCATCGATCGCCTCGTGGGGACGCGCACCGTGCCCAGATTCACCCATCACAATCAATTCTAGGTCATCTGCCGCCGCTGTCAGTGCCCCGTGGCGGATGCCGATCGAACCGCCGGGAATCGTCGGAAAAACGTGCAGTCCGAGGATGCCATCAACATCTTTCATCGCCCCATCTGCAATCATCCAGCGCGCGCCTTGGGCTATCTCCTCTGCCGGCTGAAACAAGAAGCGGACATGACCAGGTAATTTTTCTTCCAACTGAGCTAATATCATCGCCGCGCCCAAACCGACGGTGGTGTGGATGTCGTGGCCGCAAGCGTGCATGACTCCTGGGTTTTTCGAGGAAAACTCTAAATTGGTGCGTTCTTGCATCGGTAAAGCGTCCATATCGGTGCGAATTGCCAGCCACCGGGACTCGTTGCTATTACCTTTGAGTTCGCCGATGACGCCGGTTTTGCCGATTCCTTCAGTGGCGCGAACTCCACTAGATGCCAAAACTCCGGCTACATAGGCCGCTGTTTGATGTTCTTGGCCGCTGAGTTCGGGGTGCGAGTGGATGTGGCGGCGAATTTCGATTAAGCGGGGGGCGAGGCTGGTTGCTAGTTCTTGGATGCGGGGAAGCATGAATTTTGTTGGGGAGTGCGTTAATTAACTAAGGTAACGCATATGCTTGGCTGTGACACTGAGATTTGTTTTTATTAACCGCAGAGGGCGCAGAGGGCGCAGAGAAAAGAGGGGAAAGAGAGTTAGTTAGAGATGGGAAATAATTGTGTCTTTATTATTCATCTCTCTCTTCTCTTCCTCCGTGTTCTCTGTGTCCTCTGCGGTTTAATAATAATTTTGAAATAACAGTAAACAACGATGTCATTTTTCGCGATCGGGCTCGTCCTCTTCATATACCATTAAATCCCCCGGCTGACAATTCAGTGCTCTGCACAAAGCGCTGAGGGTTGCTTCGTCGATTCGGGTGAGTCGGCGACGGGTTTTGATTTTCGACACAGATGTGGGGTGCATCCCAATTAAAGTAGCCAATTCTTTATTGCTGATATTGCGATCGGCCATCACAACTGCCAATTTCCAACGAATCACTGCTGACACTCAACTGCTGGCCATGATATTGCAAGCTGATGTTACCATTCTGCAACCTTCAATTTTCCTTAAATTGCCGTAACGACAATATAAATTGTCGTTACGCTTGACAAGCGGCAGCGATTGAACTAGACTCAGGATGTACAAACGGAAAAGCGATCGCCCCCTGGCCTAGAAAACTTAAGGGCGATCGCAATTCCACTATTCGTGTAATTCAAACCCTATGATATCACAGCCCAAGTCCGTTCCCGAACTGCTCCGGGAAGAAATTCCTGATGTACCTCAAGGCAAAAAACCGATTCGTTTGTTGTTGTGTGGCGTTCCCAAAGGGGTAGACAGCATTGTTAATCTGCTGCACGTTTTGGGTTTTGCACAAGTTGGAGAGTGGAGTCCGCCTGTACCGTCGCCTCTAGCGGGTGAGGTGATTCGGATTTTAACTCGTTACTGGTAAGAATGATTGTGGAGGTCGATCGCACTTTTTGCGTTAAGTGCGATCGGCTTTTGTGTTTCATTGAAGGGCGATCGCCATTTGTCAAGCTCAAATAGCTTCTTTTTTTTGACAAAGACTATAATCAATAGTAAGTCGTATCATATGTCAATTCCATCAGAAATAACTGTTCTAGTTGAGCGTATAAAGCAGGAGCTAACTCAAATTGAGCAGGAAGCAGGTGAGGGACTAAATATTTGTAGAGCTATCCTAGGGAGCTTTCCAAACAATTTTACCGTGATTCAGATTTCGGGATTTTTAAACACCTGTATATTTTTCGCAAACACATCGAAAACACAGATTCAGGAACGCATAGAGTATCTCTCGGCAGTTGAAGTCCTGACAAATGATAGAATAGAAGAGGTGGGGGAAGACTTGGCAATGGAGCTAGGCCGAGTGCTGGAAACTAAAATAAGAGTTAGTAGTATTAAAGCCCGTTTGGAGAATTTACAATGACACAAAAAGAACTCGATGACAAGGAATTGCTAGAAATTTTGGAATTAGCAAAAGACACCGAACAGAAAGCTAGAGAAATGTGTCAAATGATCTCGGCTAATACCGCTAAATACCAAAAATGGTCGGAAGCTAAAGCTAAACAAGCCGAAAAACAGAAGCAACTCTAATGAGTAAAAAGTATATTCAACTCACAGCCAGAAGCTCATTCAGCTTATTTTTTAACTCTGGGGATGCCATTAATGGATTATAGACTTCCCCCTCGTATGGTTGCCAAACATAACTAGGACTAAATGGTCGGAAAACTGGTAATGTTTCTACCCCATGAATAAGTTCCTTTGCTAAAACTAATCCAGGAATAGATAAATTAGATAAATCCTCCATAAGTTCACTATAGGTTCTGAATTCATCAACTTCAACCCCAACCAAAGCATAGCGAAACCAAGGAGCAAACCGTAGAGCTAGATAAAATAAAATACCTAACTCTGTCATCAAATAAGCACTTTCAGGGCTATCTATTCCCACTTCACTAATATTATTGGGATAAACCCGACACCACCAGTTTCCATCCATATCTTGAAAAGTATCTGTTCGACATAGACATTGGCGATTATTTGACAGCATCCATTCTATGCCCTCAAAGTGTTGAGCAAATTTATTAACCTTGGCTTCATCAGAGCCACACTCTGCCGATAAACTGAATATCCACGCCATTGTTATAGACTCCTATGATATATAAAGTTAATCAACTCTTTCCCAATCATTTTGGGTTTTTGCCAATGCTGCCTCATACCTTTCCAGAGACATTGTAACTCTTGGCAAAATGCTAACGTGCGTCGGGCTATCTTGGACAGCCTGCAAATCTCCCATAATGTTTATGTCATCAATTTGCCATAGGGAGTCTTTTCCAGTTCCACCAAATTTTGCAGGTCTGCGAAATGCTGGTAAACTTTCAATTGAAATAGAAACAGACATTCCCTTTGTATTCCTGACGACAACAGCAACAAGCTCTCCTCGAAACACACGTTCTGAATCTGCTAACAAATAGCCTTGCTCATTTAGATAACCTGTCGGCATTTGCTCAATATCTATGTCAATACCAGGTCTAACCCCTAATAATCTAGCACTGCGACCTATTTTAGGCTTACCATTTTGCTCCGCCATGCCACGATAGTAAAGTTTTGCCATCAGCTCATATAGCAGCAGTTTGATATCATGATATTATACCAAATCTGGCTTAAATACTTGGAGGCGGAATTAGCAGAGTCGGAGAATTCCCGTCTGAAGGAGTTGATACAAAATCCACCGACACACCTCATCCACCCCTGCAAACCTTCTTCCCCCATGACCCCGATTTACTTCAAACTGTCGTAAACTGGCTCAAAATAGTTCATTTTGAGTCCTGAGTTATCTGGCCATTCGTAAACCAAAAAAACCGGGTTTTTCGCAGTTTCTGGAAGGTGTGGCGAAGTATTCTGGAAAAAACCCGGTTTCTGATTACCCACGAACTAAACTTGGATAAATTTCTCCTGTTTTGTGATATAATTAAAACCTTAAAAAAATAGCACAAAAAAAGCTATGTCGGAAATTACTCTAGACGAAACCAAGCTTAAAGAATTACTCAAAGCAGCTATTTTTGAGTTAGTAAAAGAACACAAAGAAGTATTTTCGGAAATTGTGACAGAAGCCCTAGAAGATATAGGAATGGAAAATGCTATCAAAGAAGGCGAAAATACTCAAACAGTCAGTCGCGATCGAATCTTTAAACTTTTGAAGAGACAACACAGTAAATTAGCAGTTCTTTTGGAGTCCTTTAGAACCGATGAACTTTCCTTGGAAACCGTCGCCCAAGAAGTAGAAGCAGTTAGAAGCGAAATTCATGCCAGAAAAACCAACCATTAAAGTGATTAAGGAGTTGGCTACAACACATTATTTTAGAGGCATAAAGTGATCATCAATTTAATTTAATATCAATAACCTTCGTGAATTGATTTACATTCCCAAAAAAATCCAGGCCCAACCGTCAAAACTTGTTCTGTTGGCATGAACAATTCCCAATAAGAAAGTCCAGAATCATCTTGCAAATCTGGCTGTAAAATTAGTTGGTAATCACCCTCAAAAACTAGAGTGAGACTAATATTATGAGCATAAATCACAAAATCAATCAATTCTTTATTTTCCAATTGCTGCAAAACTTTTTTGACAGCATCTATTTCTACCTCATCTATTTCTGCATCTATATCTACTAGCAAGGAAGAGGTTAAGATGCGATCGCCTTGCTTGAAAACCCAAGGTGTTGCCCTCGTGCCAAATTTCCAACTACCTTTGGATAGATGTGCTAATTTTGGGTGAGTGTAGGCAGACATCTCACCGAAATCTAGCCGTAATTCATCCCCATAACTAAATATAACCTGATGGCAAATTTCTCCAATTATCGGTTTAGTAATGACTGAAATAATTTGCTCGATATTTGGCTTTCGATCGGCAATAGATGTTTGAATAGCCATTTAAATATCCTCTAAAAATTCTTGTGCTTTCTGGCGGAGTTGTTCATAAGTAAAATCTCCTCTACGGTTTAAAGTTCCACCATAACCATTTTTCTTTTCTTCCTCAATGAATAAACCAAAAGCAATCCTTAATTCACCTCCCATCTTAAACTCCCTAGCGATCGCATCAACCTGTTTAATATCGCGTTTTCTACCCATCAATATTATCTACTAAAATATCTTGTAAGATTTCTAAACCAAAGAAACCGGGTTTTTCGCAGTTTCTAGGAGGTGTGGCGAAGTATTCTGGAAAAAACCCGGTTTCTCGCCACCCATCCACTATTCATTGAAGGTGTTTTACATACCTATGTCTTCGGTACATAAGTCGATCGCACTTGCAACTCCTTCATCTGCTTCTCATCCACACCAGACGGCGCATTCGCCAAAATACAACGCGCTTGCTGCGTCTTCGGAAACGCAATCACATCCCGAATCGACTCCTCGCCAGCCAACAACATTACCAGGCGATCGACACCATAGGCAATTCCGCCGTGGGGAGGAGTTCCATACTCAAACGCATCCAACAAAAAGCCAAACTTATTGTAAGCTTCCTCAGTCGATAAGCCGATCGCCTCAAACACCCTTTCCTGAACATCCCGCTGGTAAATCCGCAGAGAACCACCACCGACTTCTGTGCCGTTTAACACCAAATCGTAAGCTTGAGCTCTCGCAGTCTTCAGATCGTCAATATCATCGGGATGCGGGGCTGTAAATGGGTGGTGCAATGCTTCCAAACGCTTCTCATCAGCGTTCCATTCAAACATCGGAAACTCTGTCACCCACAGCAAATTCATCTTGTCTTTGTCAATCAATCCCAATTCGTTACCGATGCACAAACGCAATCTATCCAAAGTCTTATTGACAGTTGTGACATCGGCTGCTGCAAATAACAACAAATGACCTGGTTGTGCACCAGTGCGATCGAGCAATTCCTGTTTTTGAGCCTCTGTTAAATTATCCTTAATTGCGCCGATCGTATCAATTTCGCCATTCTCCCGCACCCGGATATAAGCTAATCCCTTAGCCCCGGCTTCGCTGGCTTCCTTAAACAAATCGCCACCCGGCTTAATTCGCACATTAGAAATCGCATCATTCCCGCCCGGAATTGGCAAAATTTTCACAATTCCGCCCGCAGCAACCGCACCGGAAAACACCTTAAATCCCGAATCTTTCATCAAATCGGAAACATCGACTAATTCCATACCGAAGCGAGTATCTGGTTTATCGCTACCATAACGATCCATCGCTTCGGCGTAAGTCAAACGCGGGAAAGGACGAGGCAATTCCACGCCTTTCACACTTTGGAAAATATTGCAGACTAAACCTTCATTTAATTCGAGGATTTCTTCCACAGACATGAAACTCATTTCCATGTCCAATTGCGTAAATTCCGGTTGTCTATCAGCGCGCAAATCTTCATCGCGGAAGCAGCGGGCAATTTGATAATATCTGTCTAAACCCGAAACCATCAGCAATTGTTTGAACAATTGTGGCGACTGCGGCAAAGCATACCATTCGCCCAAATTGACGCGACTGGGAACCAAATAATCTCTCGCACCTTCGGGAGTCGATCGCGTTAAAATCGGTGTTTCAACTTCAATAAAACCGCCAACGTCTTCGAGGTGGCGACGCATAGCTTTGATCACCTGGTGACGAAGCTGCAAATTTCGACTCATACGATCGCGCCGCAAGTCCAAATAGCGATATTTCAAGCGCAAATCTTCGCGCACGCTTTCATTATCCGCCGTCGAAACCTGAAACGGTAACTGTTTGCGAACCGCATTCAACAACTCAATCTCATCAGCGTAAATTTCTACTTCACCCGTAGGCAATTTAGGGTTGAGGGAATCTGCGGGGCGGCTGGTGACTCTACCTGTAATTTTCACCACGTATTCGCCGCGCAAAGCCTCAGCCCCGTGATAGGAATCTGGGGTGCGTTGGGGATCGCTGACAATTTGCACTAAGCCCGATCTATCGCGCAAATCGAGAAAAATCACCCCGCCATGATCGCGGCGGCGATCCACCCATCCGTAGAGGGTGACAGTTTGTCCGATGTGTTCGCTTCGCAGTTCGCCGCAGTAGTAAGTTCTCATGGTTGGGGGTTATGGACTAAAAATAAAGCTTTTTAATTATGCAGTATGCCTGAACATTGTGCTGAATGCAAATTCAAGGGCGATCGCGATCGTGGTTTTGGTGTTGAGTGCAGTAGAGTGCAAGTGTCCGCCCAACCATAGCATTCTTGAAAGCTCTTCTGTTGTATTGGCTGAACCCTGAAAGCTTTAAGCCGTAACGCTTAATCCCAGTCGCACCGAAACTGCGCGCGCGATCGGCTATTGACATTATCCCTGTCCAGTTGACAGTAATATTGAGTTTGATATATTGTAACGGATTCAGGTTGATCGAGAAATTGGGTTTTAAACCCCGTCCTTATAGAACCCATTTGACATCTTTGAGTTTTTGGGTTGGGTGACGACAAATATAGAGATCAACCAGTTTCTGAGATTTACGCTCATGTCGAGAAACCGGGTTTCTATGAGTTTTTGGGTTGGGTGACGAGAAATATAGAGAGAAACCCGGTTTCTGAGATTTACGCAAAATAGATATCAAATGGGTTCTATAGGACGGCTTTATAGTTTTTGCAGTAAGATTAAATCCGGCTGGATCGGAATGATTAAACCGCAGAGGGCGCAGAGGACACAGAGAGAGAATAGAGAGATGAATCATTCCGATGAATAGCGGATTTGATATAATATCCCTCGCCTTTTTTTTGTGATGCAGCCTAACTTTTCTTGAACTGCTTGTGAGTGACGTGGGGAATGCAAATTACAGATTTTTCTAGAATTTTAAAAGTTTTTAGGGTGCATCTCACTTTGGAAGAGGACTCTCGCATGACCGCATATAAGTTATTAGTTATCATCTCATATTTTCTGCGGTCATGCTTCGCCCCTACGGATATATTCGCTTGCATTGAGATGCACCCAGTTTTTAGTTCCGTTTAATCTATATTTCGATGAATCTTTTCTGTACCACTTTTAAGTGGCATTATATTTATTGCTGGTGTACTGGTGTCAGATCAAATCCGGTAGCATCTCTCTATTCTCTCCCTCTGTGTTCTCTGTGTTCTCTGCGGTTAAATCATTCCGATCCAGCCGGAAAGAATATCATTTTAATTACCTCATGTTTTTTTGGAATTTTTACTATAAGGTTTTTTATTTGAGCCCTTTTAGTAGAGACTTGCATTCATTGAGATGCCTCCGTTACCTCGCTTGAATAGCCGATTCACTCCCCACTGTGCGGTTAATTAAAAAAAATCTTAACTTCTTTTCCAAATCTTAATTTCCCCCAACCAACCCGCACTCACAATAGTCTTAGCATCTGCGCTAATTCCTACAGCAGTAACATAGCCAGAATGTCCGCTCAAATTACCTCTCAATTCGCCCGATCGCACATCCCACAGTTTTACACTCTTATCCCAACTCCCAGTAACCAGTATACTCCCATCCCGACTGATTGCCAGCGACCAAACTCCATCGGTATGTCCGCTCAAACGCCGAATTAATTGACCGTTTCCGACATTCCACAACCCGACAGTACCGTTGCTGTTGCCGGCCGCCAAAGTTTTGCCATCGGGAGTAAAAGCGAGGGACAAAACAGACAAGTTCTTGCCGCCAATCGTGCGAATTGCTGCACCTGTAGCTAAATTCCACAACCTAATTGAACCATCTTTGCTGCCACTAGCTAAAGTTTGGCGATCGGGACTAATTGCAACAGCATTCACTAATCCAGAATGCCCGGTTAAAGTCCGCAGCAATGCCCCTGTTTTCGCATTCCAAATCTTAATCGTTTTGTCCCAACTGCCGCTCGCGACAAATTGAGCGTCTGGACTGACGGCAACACTCGAAACAGCGCCAGAATGCCCGCTCAAAGTGCGGACAACCGCGCCTGTTTCTAAATTCCAAATTTTTACAGTTTTGTCGTCACTGCCGCTAGCTAACACGTTTCCATCCGCACTCGATGCCAGGGCGTTTACCGCTTCCGCGTGTCCTTGCAGCGTAGTTTTTAATTGCCCGCTGGGAAAATTCCAAACAGAGATTGTGCCGTTACTATTTCCTGTGGTAAAAGCAGTGGAAGCTAGAGCAAGCGAACTGACAACTTCTGAAGGCCCTTTGAGGGTATTTGTGGTGGCAAAGGCGATCGCACTTCCGGGCTTCTGAGGCGGATTATTGACAGCAGTTTTCGGGTTTGCGGCTGTTGGCGATTGGGGAAGGACTGGTAGCGAAATAGTCGATCGCCATTTCATGATATTACTGATTTCTACTCCCGCTGCCACGATTTTATCCGAATTGTCCTCTAACCTGACAATGCCGTTAATTGCGACAACTTTTCCCGCATCGTCAAGCACTGGGCCGCCGCTCATTCCCGCCCTAACTAAGTTGTTGTATACCAAAGTATAGCCATTTAATGGAGTTTGGCGGCCGGTAAATTGACCTTCGGTAGCGATGAAAATCGGTTGTCTCAGGGAACCGCCGGATATTGGCCAGCCAGCCACATAGGCTCTTTTTCCGGGAGTTGCTGGGGAATTAGCTAATTGGGCGAGGGGGTAGCTTTGAGGGCTGCTGATGGTGACGATCGCGATATCCGCACCGGGCATTCGCCGCACCAGGCCGTATGATACAGAGTGAGCTTGACCGTCGGGAGTTACAACCTCGTAATCGCCAGGTTTATCGACTACGTGCCAGTTGGTGAGTATATAGTACGTGCTACCTTGTTTTTCTAAAATTACTCCGGAACCGCCTTTTGTGCCTTGGATCCGTACCGTGATTTGTTTGGCGACGGTTTTAACTGCGTCGGCGGTTAAGGCTAGGGCGATTGGAGGTGAGGTGAGTGGGATGAGGGCGATCGTGCTTAGGGCGATCGAAGCACTCAAAATAGCCGGAATTGTTCTGCTGTAGTTCATGATTGTGTCAATTTAACATACCCACATATCAACAGACGGATTAGTTTTCCGGTTTGTGGCGCGTTGGTGGTTGGGAATGGAAGGGTGTTTGCAAGTAAGGGTTAGTAGGGTGCGTCAGCTAGAGTTTTTAGTGGATAATTGAGAGTTTAAGAACTGACGCACCTTACAGCTAGGGGGTGCGTCAGTTTATGCAATTTCAAACAAGCCTCTCAACTTCGTACTGACGCACCCTACAACTATCAACGGACGGATGGGTTTTCCGCTTTGTAACATATTTTTACACAAAATGAGAATGTAAGGTTAGTAGGGTGCGTCAGTTAGAGTTTTTAGTGGATAATTGAGAGTTTAAGAACTGACGCACCTTACAGCTAGCAGGTGCGTCAGTTTATGCAATTTCAAACAAGCCTCTCAACTTCGTACTGACGCACCCTACAACTTGACTTATAATGGTATATAGAAACTGGAACAAAGAGTTAACAGAGGAAAATCTCCGAGATCGAATAGCCCAAGCCAAGCAAACATGGAAAACCGCTGAGGCTATAAAGCCGCGTGCCGAATCCGTGCATTACAATCAGTCGGAAGATTTAATTGTTATCAAACTCAAAAACGGTGCTATTTTCTGTTTTCCTCCGAGGCTTGCACAAGGCTTAGAAAGTGCTTCACCAGAACAACTTGCTGATCTTTGGCTACCTCCTTCCGGTAGCAGCGTACACTGGGAAAGCTTAGATGTTGATTTTGGCATTCCCGAACTTATCGCAGGTATTTTTGGGACAAAATCTTGGATGGCTAATTAATTTCTTAGTCTCTTAGAGAGGGACTTTGTTTGTGTAGGATCGGTTTGAACCGCCGAGTGGCTCAAATCCCCGATTTTTCTAATAATTCGGGGATTTCGCCTTAAATTTTATGCGAGATCGAACAGCAAAAACTCCGCATCTTCTGCCGCTTCAATAACCAACTCAGCCTCATCACTAACCGCCGCACCGTCACCCTTTTCTAAAGTCAAACCGTTGAGCAAAACAGCACCGCGAGCAACTTGTATCCAAGCATGGCGATTTGGCTGCAAAACATGAGAAACCCGCGAGTTTTTATCCAAAACTGCTGCATACAAATCGACATCTTGATGCACTTTCACCGCACCATCTCTCGCATCTCGCGCCGCAACTAAGCGCAGTTTCCCGCGCCTTTCTGTTAGGGGAAAATCCCGTTGTTCGTAACTCGGCTCTAAGCCATTGGTATCGGGCAACAGCCAGATTTGCAGCAAATGAACTCGGTCAGTTTGCGAGGGATTGAACTCGCTGTGTTGGATGCCCGTACCTGCACTCATTCGCTGCACTTCACCGGGTTTGATTACTGCGCCAGTACCTAAACTGTCTTTGTGTTCTAACGCTCCTTCCAGTACATAGGTAATGATTTCCATGTCGCTGTGCCCGTGAGTGCCGAAACCTTTGCCGGGGTTAACGACATCCTCATTGATTACCCGCAACGACCGAAAATTCATATAATTGCGATCGTAATAATTGGCAAAAGAAAATGTGTGGTAACTGTCCAGCCAACCATGATTAGCGTGTCCTCTTGCTTCACTTTTTCTGACTGCAATCATTTTCTCAATCCTCCTTCGATTTTAGATTTTAGATTTGGCAATGACTTCGGGTATTGATCGGATGTTTTTACTTTAAACCAAGTCAAGCTATTATGGGAAGTACGCACTTAAAAGTGCGGTAGTTACCAAAAAGATACTATGCAAGCTAAAGCAGGAACTATTGAGCGCGCAAATTGCCCGGTAGAAAGAACTTTAGAGGTGATTGGCGGGCGCTGGAAAGTCTTAATTCTCCGGGAGCTATTTCAAGGAGTGAAGCGTTTTAATGAGCTGCAACGAGCTGTCAACGGCATTACTCAGAAGATGCTGACGCAGCAGTTGCGGGAGATGGAGTCAGATGGGATTGTTCATCGGGAAATTTACCTGCAAGTTCCGCCGAAAGTTGAATATTCGCTCACGCCTTTGGGCGAAAGTCTTAAACCGATTATTGATTCGATGCACGAATGGGGAATTAAGCATCTTAACTATAGTTAAGTTTATTGAAGCGTAGCTAATTCCCAATTTGCGATCGTCGCCGACTATATCATAAAATAACCCTTATAAAGTTTGTAGTGAGGACTTCAGTCCTCTCTGATTTGAAGAGGACTGAAGTCCTCACTACGAACCTGTCAGGGCGATATTTTTTCCGTCTTCCGACTGATGTCGTTTTTTCCAGCTAGTCCAACAATAATAATATGAACAAAATAGAGCGTCTTGCCACTCTCAACCGCATCCGCAAACTCAGCCGCCTGATGGATACCGCCATTGGCATACCCGGTACTAAATTTCGCATTGGTTTAGATCCCATTATCGGTTTAGTTCCCGGTGCTGGGGATATAGTAGATACTGCGTTTTCTGCTTACCTAATTTACTTAGCAACTCAATTCAATCTCCCCCCGAAAACTCTAGGCAAAATGATTTACAATATTAGTTTGGAAGCTGTTATTGGCTCAGTGCCTTTAGTCGGAGATATTTTCGATGCTTTTTATAAGTCAAACATGAGAAATCTGGCGCTTTTGGAAGCGCACCTCGAAGCAGAGGAACCCGAATTAGCAGCAGTTGCAGAACCTATTCATGAATCGATTAAACTCTAGGCGTCTACTTCACCAAAAATCCCAGCCAAAAACCGAAAATCTCAAAAACCTGCCCCACCCAGCGGTAAATTTACATCTACATTTTCTGCATCAAACCGTAGGGGCGGGTTCGCCAAAAATCTCATCCAACAAACAACAATCTCAAAAACCCGCCCCCACCCAACGATAAATCTAAATCTACATTTTTAGTATTTGATAGAAATTAACGTTGATGTGGGTTATTGGTTGTGTGGGGGCGGGTTTACCTAAATTTTTTGTGGGTATTAAAGATGTTTGTGAACCCGCCCCTACCGAATTATAAAAATCTGTAAGGGCGTATTCACAGAAAGATTTATCATCACGAAAAGGTTCAATAAACCCGCTCTTACAATTTAAAATTTATACAGAATAGCGTTTAACAGCTTCCAGGAAAGCATTAACATCTTCTTCTTTAGTATTAAAAGCTGTTACCAGTCTAATAGTAGAGTTATCCCACCGATAAAACAGAAAACCTTCAGCTAAAACCGCTGCAATTACAGATTCGGGAAGCTGCACAAAAATCTCGTTAGCTTCGACGGGATGGCAAAACTTGACTTTCTCAACTCCGGCCAAACCTTCGGCTAATTTAGCTGCCATCTTATTGGCGTGAGTCGCATTTTTTAGCCACAAATCATCCGTTATATATGCTTCCAACTGCGCCGACAAAAACCGCATCTTTGAGAACAGATGCCCGCTGCGCTTGCGGTAAAATGGGAAAGTCTTTGCTAATTCTTGATTGAAAAATACCACAGCTTCCGCAGCCATAGCGCCGTTTTTTGTCGCTCCAAATGAGAGGATATCCACACCTGCGCGCCAAGTGATATCGGCAGGAGCACAGCCCAAAATCGCCACAGCGTTAGCAAAGCGAGCTCCATCCATATGTAGGTGCAAATTGTGGTGGCGCACAACTTCCGAAATCTGGGCAATTTCCGCTGGATGGTATACTGTGCCGGCTTCTGTGGCTTGCGTGATGCTGACGGCGGCGGGCTGTACGTGGTGGACTACTCCTGCACCAGCGCGATCGACTATTTCACCTAAAGTCTCTGCCTCTATCTTAGCATGATTTCCTGTTAATGTCACTAACTTTGCACCGCCCGTAAAAAACTCCGGCGCGCCGCATTCATCCAGATTAATATGAGATTGGGCGTGACAGTAAACAGCCCCGTAAGCAGGAGTCATCACCGCCAGGGCCAAAGCATTAGCAGCAGAACCGGTGGCTACAGGAAAAACCGTCACCGATGTCTCGAACAAATCCGAGAATTTAACTTGCAAACGCTGCGTATATTCATCATCTCCGTAAGACATCGCAGCACCGCAATTAGCCGCTGCAATCGCTGCCATAATTTCCGGCGAAACCCCGGTTGCATTGTCGCTACAAAAATTCATTTGAATAATCGGTAAACAGAATCTATAATATAACTCAACAGTCAAAACTCAACCGTCAAGCATTAAACCAAGAGGAACTATGGCAGAGTACCGCCAAATAGAATACCGCATCGGCAAAGACGGCAAAATTACTGAAACCGTCCTCAACGCCACCGGTTCGAGTTGCACCGAAACCACTGCCGGAGTTGAAAAAGCCCTGGGCCAAGTAGAATCTCAAGAGTTGTTGCCAGAATACTATGAAGGCGAAGAAAATTTGACCGCCGAACAAACTCAGACTTTAAAACAAGTTTAGAAAAATTAACAATGTTCTATCTCCTCGGTGCAACAGTTGATATAACAACAGGGCCTGCCTTCGGTATCGCGCTAGCTGTCGGGGGCATTTTTCTAATTTTAGTGTACCTTTATGCTGCATCCGAGGCCGGAGATGCGATCGACTTTAAGTACGATACAATCCTCCGGGAACGCATGAATCAGCTAGATATCGTCGATTGGCAAGACTTAGGCGAAAAAGCAGGCTTAAGTCGCTTCGGGGTGCGCCTAGTGCGGCAGGGAGACGTGGGAAAACTCACGCTAGACCAACTGCGGCGGCTGGCAACTGTGCTAAATTTGAATTTCCAGGAATTCGATCGCACTTTAAGCGCACTGCCCGTATCGGCTGCAATCACCACGAATCCCAGCGAAATCGAAGAATTGAAACAGCAGTGTTTCCGGCTGCGCGAAGAATTGCAGCAACAAAAAACTCAACTAACTACCGATTTTCGCCGCGCCACCTTTGAACAGTTGCAAACTTTGT
Source organism: Microcoleus sp. PH2017_05_CCC_O_A (assembly GCF_020738785.1). Lineage (NCBI taxonomy): Bacteria > Bacillati > Cyanobacteriota > Cyanophyceae > Oscillatoriales > Microcoleaceae > Microcoleus > Microcoleus sp. PH2017_05_CCC_O_A. The sequence continues at coordinate 31,018 of NZ_JAEQCB010000029.1, forward strand.
TAACCAACTATCCCAGCGCCCGCAAAATGGCAGAAGCCAAGCCGAATATGCCCGCCAAAAATCTCTCGGCTTTGTTTACCCCCCTAGAAAATCTCTTGTCAAGTTGGGATTTTGAAACAATTGGTTCAGCTTGGGAACAAGTGACTTACAATCCGCAGTTGCACCAGCCGGATGTTGAAGATATAACAGAAGGAGAGTTAGTTTATATTCGGTTTGTCGGCTATCGGGATGGAGAGCAAATTCTTGCTCCAGCTAAAGTTAGTCGCAGCCTTCCACCGGGAATAACAAATTAAATTGAAAATCTAAAATAGACATGACTACAGTTGCAATAGACTTCGGTACCAGCAACACGGTTGTTTGCATTCTCAACCCGGATACGCAAACACCAGAAACTTTGAGATTGGGCGAAATGTCCCGCATTTTTAAGACCAAAAAATCGAACCCAGATGCCCTAGAAATACCTGTAGTTCCGACTTTAGTGTTTGTGAAAAATGCGGGAGAGTTGGTATTGGGAGAAAAAGTGCGATCGCAGCGTTTAGGACAATCCCAGCCCGATCGCTTTTTCAAAGCTTTTAAACGCGACTTGGCTGCCGATTATCAGCCCCCGGCCCGCAATATAGACGGTGAAAGCTACACGCCGGAATCAGTAGCTGAACAATTTATCAGAACTATATGGAAACAATTATATCAGCAAAACATACAACCAGATAAATTAATTTTTACAGTACCAGTCGGAGCATTTGAGCGATATCTTGATTGGTTTCGCGACTTAGCAGAATCTCTCGGAGTTGAGGAAGTTCAGCTAATCGATGAATCCACCGCCGCCGCCCTGGGATATGCCGTACAACGCCCCGGTTCTCTAGTTTTAGTAGTCGATTTTGGCGGCGGGACTTTAGACTTAAGTTTAGTCCGCACTGCTGTAATCCCCTTTGCTAAGGGAGGCAGCGAGATTTCTCCCCCCCTTGGTAAGGAAGGGCTGGGGGGGGTGCGTGCCGAAGTGTTGGCAAAATCCGATGCTTATGTCGGTGGCGAAGATATTGACATTTGGATTGTTGAAGATTATTTGCGGCAAATTGGTTCGTCACGCGCAGAAGTTGGCGGCGTGGGCTGGCAAAATTTATTAGAAATAGCAGAAAAGTTAAAAATTCAAGTGTCTCAAGTTAATGAGGCGAAGGAAAGTTGGTTTGACGATGAAAATTTTATGTCTTATGACTTGCAGTTAAACCGAGATCAGCTTGAAGAAATCCTGGAATCCAGACAGTTGTTGGAACAGTTGCGGGAAGCTTTAGATGAAGTGTTGAGCATTGCGCTGGGAAAAGGTATCGGTAAAGCAGATATCGAACAGGTTTTGCTGGTAGGAGGAACTTCTATGATTCCGGCTGTATCTAATTTAGTGGTTTCCTATTTTGGGCGACAAAAAGTTAAAACAGATAAGCCTTTTGAAGCTGTAGCCCACGGCGCTTTAGCCTTGACACAATTGGCGAGTGTTGACGATTATTTGCGCCACACCTATGCAATTCGCCTCTGGGAACCTTATGCTAAAGCTTATACTTATTCGCCGATTTTTAGCAAGGAAATGAAGTATCCTTGTGAAAGTTCCGAAGAGTTGACGCTGCAAGTTGCCATTGAAGGTCAAAGGGAAATTAGGTTAGATATTGGAGAAGTTGCGGAGGTGTCGCAAGCGGAGGTTACTTTTAACGAAAAAGGGCAAATGACGAGCAGTTTGCTCAACAAACACAGCGATTTTCGTTCTTTGGAAAGCCACCACCAGGAGGTTTGTGTGGCGCATTTGAATCCGCCTGGGGTGTTGGGGATTGACAGGGTTTCGGTGAGTTTTGAGGTGGATGAGAAGCGGGTGTTGTTGGCTACGGTGCGGGATTTGGTGACTGGTAAGGTTTTGGTGGCGAAAGGGGCGATCGCCAAACTGCAATAATGATACAATTGTTATTAAGATAAGATTCGGCGATTGAAATCGCTTCTACACAAACAAAGTCCGCCTCCGCGGACTGAAGAATCTCGATTTAAATCAAATTTATGTCGCCATGAAAAAGCAACAAAATAAATTCAGCCACCTCACAGCAATTGAAAGAATTTACCTGTCATTTCCGGCAAGATTTTTATTAGAGCAAAACTTGCTTCAAGGTAAAGTTTTAGATTTTGGGTGCGGCTTCGGTAGCGATGTTAAATTGTTGCAGCAAAAAGGCTTTGATATTGCAGGTTACGACTCTTATTATTTTCCTGAATTTCCCGAACATAAATTCGACACTATCATTTGCTTTTATGTTTTAAATGTCTTGTTTCCCGAAGAACAAGCGAATGTGCTGATGGAAGTGTCGCACCTCTTGAAACCAGGAGGTAAAGCATATTTTGCCGTGAGAAGGGATATCAAAAAAGAAGGTTTTCGAGAACACTACGTCCACAAAAAACCTACCTATCAGTGCATTGTCAAACTTCCTTTTAAGTCGTCTCTCTTAAATGAGTCTTGCGAAATCTACGAATACGTGCATTACAACCATCAAAGAAATTCCACTAATAACTGCATATTCTGCAATCCGTACAAAAACTTAACTTTAGTCACAGAATCAGCGACAGCCTATGCAATATTTGACGGTTATCCCGCTAGCAAAGGTCATGTTTTAATTGTTCCAAAACGTCACACTGCAAATTATTTTGAATTGCCGTTTCGAGAGCAATCGGCTTGCTGGTTTATGGCGAATAAGGTGCAAGAGATGTTAATTAAAGATTTTCAGCCTGATGGTTTTAATGTGGGTATCAATATTAATAAAGATGCGGGTCAAAGTCGCAGTCACGCTGCGATTCATGTTATCCCCCGCTACAGGGGCGATGCGGCTGGAAATAAAGGCGGTATTAGATATGTGATTCCTCAAGTTAAAAATAAAAATTAGGAATTTGTGAAAGATTTTTTTACCGCAGAGGCGCAGAGAACGCGGAGAGAGAAGAGATGGATTTATAATTTTTGTAAGGATTGTTATATTTGAGCAAAGGGTGAGCAAAATAGAGTTAAAATGTGTTTGCCAAGTCTCAAACTACACATTAGCAGTAATTTGGTGTTCTGTTTATGTCTAAGCGCAAAAAGCAAGAATGGCTCAAGGAAACTCTAGAGCTCAAAGAAGACCACAATTGGAAGTCAAAGCCTGGAACTCGCATCTTTGTCGCTGGAAGAGGTGCAGTCCGCTTTGATGTTCCTCAAGATTGGCATTTTGAACCGGATACAAAGTCGTTCCGGTTTACGGATAAGAAACCGCCGGATGATGATTGTTGTTTGGAGGTTTCGTTTAATTTGTTACCTCCTGGTAATTGGGGAGAATTTCCGCTGGTGCCGCTATTACAGAAAATAGTTGAAGATGATACCAGAAATCCGATCGATCCTGGGGATATTATCCAATTGAAGCGGCAAACTGCTCGGGTTGTTTGGACCCAATTTAAGTTTATCGACCCTCCCGAACAGCGGGAAGCTTATTCGAGAATCTGTATCGGATTGGGTTCTAATGTTCAGTGTTTGATTACTTTTGATTACTGGGTTGATGATGCTGAACGTTTGACTCCTGTCTGGGATACGGTGATGGACTCGCTGGTTTTGGGTTTGTTTATTAGTGACCCTCGAACGGGTTTTGCACGTCCTGATTAGAGTGTTTTTTGGGAAAATTTCAACAATTAATGTTGATAAGTGTTGAATTGGTAAGCCATCGGCCAGTAAAGTTAGAACCTGCACTAAACTTTACAACCACTTTGCCATGTAAATATCTGGCTTGCCAATTCCATTTGCGATCGCTAGTTTGTGAGATTTTAGTCGAGCGGCTCATCCCGTGTCAATGCTATAATTATTAACAAGTTGTGCTTAGGGAGACTACGAAAAATGCAGCTAGCACCAGTTGAAGAACAGATGTGGGAGAGTTCGCCAGCAAACACACCCGATCGAATCTTCGATCGCGATATCCACCAGCACTACGATTTCAAAGAAACACCAATTGTTACTGAAATTAACCGCGAAAAGATTCCTCGGTTTCTCGAATCCTTAAGGCTGTCTGATTATATAGAAAGGCGATCGAGCTACCAAAGAAGAGGTCGCTGGACGGCAACGATGAAATCCAGATTGATTGAGTCATTTATCCTCAATATTCCCGTTCCTCCAATAACTTTGTACAAACAAGATTTAGCTCGTTATGAAATCTTAGATGGTCAGCAGCGAATCTCTGCTATTCAAGAGTTTTATGGGAACAAGCTCGAACTAGCAGGGCTGGAAGTTTTGCCTCAATTTAACGGAAATACCTACAAGAAACTCCCTCAAAAAATTAGGGCTACTATCGATCGACGCTCCATATCATCCGTAGCAATTCTTGCCGAATCAACCTCTAATCCTGAATCAGCTAAGTTTCTAAAACAGAAAGCCTTTGAACGTCTAAATACTGGAAGAATAGAGTTCAGCCAGCAGGAAATGAGAAATATTTTTTATGCTGGAAAATTCAATGAACTGTTGCTAAAATTAGCGCGCCATCCCATATTTGCTGAAGCTTGGGGAATTCCGACAGACGATCGCAATCCAGAATTAAAGGAAAATACCTTTTATATAAAAATGGAAGACGCTGAGTTAGTGCTGCGTTTTTTTGCTCTCAGGAATGTCGAGCATTTCCGGCTGGGGATGGAAGGATTTTTAGATTTGTACATGATGAAAAGTTTGAATTTCACTGATGTAGATCTCAATTACTTGGAAGAGCTTTTTGTTAAAACGCTCGCAATAGCTCACAAAATTTACGGAGAGCATTTATTTAAACCATTTGACCCTCAATCTCAAAATTGGTCGCCAAAGCCCGAGCGAGCATATTATGATGGAATTATGGTTGCTTTGAGCAGATATTTGCCAGATGAAGCAAAAATAATTGCTAGAAAAGAGCGGATTATTGAAAAAACAAAAAACCTGTTTAACAAACCAGAATCTCATCTTTTGATAGAAGGTGGAACAACTAAAGCAGAAATTCAGCAGCGGATCGGAATAGTTGACGAAATGCTTTCGCAAGTTATCGGAGAGTAACTTGCGATGTTTGAGGAGCTTATCCAGCAAGTTAGTGTCAAAATTTCAAGTGTTCGTGCGATAATTAAAACGAACGATCGACTGAGAAAAATTGTATTTCAACATAGTTCCAATATAGGGAATTTGAAAGAAAATCCTGAATTGGCAAAATTAATAGAAGAAATCCCTACAAAATGGGAATGGGAAATTTACGATCGATCTGCTGTGGTAACTAGATTGTATGCTATTTATGAACGCTTCGTTGAGGATTTAATTTCGGATTGGCTGCGGCTCATGCCAGATTTAGTTCCACGCTATTCAGACTTGGACGAAAAAATTCAGAATACCCATCGAGAGGGTATCGGGCGTTTGTTAATTGACCTCAAAAAAAATAGGTTCCAACACCTTTCAGTTGAGCAAGTAGTTCAAGGATTATCCTGTGGGATTACTGATAGTGGGAAATACGAGCTACTTCCTGATGCTTTCCTATTGCACGAGCAAAATTTACGCAAGGACGTGTTAGAAAAAGTCTTTAAAAATGCTGGAATTGATGAAGCATGGAAATGGGTAATCAACTACAAAGAAATCAAATATTTTTTACAGGAATTTCGCGACAATCAAAATACGGCAGAAGGAGAACTCAAACAACTGGTTGATTATCGTAATGAAGCAGCACACGGAGTAGTAGACGAGATTTTGGGAACTCAAGAACTGTTGGAATCAAGTGATTTTGTGGAGGCTTTATGTAAATCTCTAGCCGATTTAGTTACCTACAATATAATTTTAATCCAGACTAAGCAAGAAGTAGTAATGGAAATCGGACAAATTACTGAGTGGTTCAAAAAGCCACAAGCAGGTGTAGCGAAAGTTAAGGAAGTTACATTGAGTGTAGGAAAAAGTGTTTTTCTGGTTTTAGTTAACGATGAATTGTCGTACTGCTATTCTGCTAAAATTGAGAGCATTCAGCTTAACGATCTGTCTCAAAATCGTGTGGAGATAGCGTCGGAAACAGAAGTGGGATTAAAGTTCGATCGCGATGCCAGGGTTGGTTTGACTATTTATGTAACGACATCCGAGCGAGTTGACTGAATCTTTCGTAGCTGCGAAGCCCGATCGCCAATTCCCGCAAAACACTAACACAAATACACTACAATTATCCCACCATCCGGCACCTACAAACCTGCTAACCCCATGCTTTGCGATTACCTCGTACAAATCCTCACCGCCCGCGTCTACGATGTTGCTCAAGAATCCCCCCTAGAAGTAGCCCCCAATCTATCAACGCGGCTCAACAATAAACTGCTGCTGAAACGCGAAGATATGCAGTCTGTTTTCTCCTTCAAACTGCGGGGCGCGTACAACAAAATGGCGCAACTGTCGCCGGATTTGCTAGCACAAGGTGCGATCGCAGCTTCCGCCGGCAATCACGCCCAAGGAGTCGCCCTCGCCGCCCGCCACCTGGGAACTCGCGCGATTATCGTCATGCCCGTAACGACGCCGCAGGTGAAGGTAAATGCGGTGATAGCGCGCGGTGGAGAGGTGATTTTGCATGGGGATACCTACGACGATGCCTACGCTTTTGCGCGCCAATTAGAGGTCGAAAAAGGCATGACTTTTATTCACCCTTTTGACGATCCGCACGTGATTGCGGGACAGGGTACGATCGGCATGGAAATTCTGCGACAACATCAAAAACCGATTCACGCGATTTTTGTAGCAATTGGTGGCGGTGGATTGATTTCGGGAATTGCAGCTTATATCAAGCGGTTGCGCCCGGAAATTAAGATTATTGGTGTGGAACCGGTGGATTCCGACGCAATGAATCAATCGCTGAAAGCTGGGAAACGGGTGCGTTTGTCGCAGGTGGGTTTATTTGCTGACGGCGTGGCGGTGCGGGAAGTTGGCGAGGAAACTTTTCGGCTTTGTCAGGAGTATGTGGATGAGATTATTTTGGTGGATACGGATGATATTTGTGCGGCGATTAAGGATGTTTTTGAGGATACGCGATCGATCTTAGAACCTGCTGGCGCTTTGGCGATCGCAGGTGCGAAGGCTTACGTGGAACGGGAACAAGTCGCAGGAGAAACATTAATTGCGGTTGCTTGCGGCGCGAACATGAATTTCGATCGCCTGCGTTTTGTAGCAGAAAGAGCGGAGTTTGGCGAACGTCGGGAAGCGATTTTTGCAGTCACAATTCCCGAACAACCGGGAAGTCTCCGCAGGTTTTGCGAATGTTTGGGTAAGCGCAATCTAACTGAATTTAGCTATCGAATTGCGGATGAAAAAGCAGCGCATATTTTTATCGGTGTCCAGATTCAAAATCGTGCCGATGCGGTAAAAATAGCAGCGAGTTTTGAAGATTGCGGCTTTAAAACTTTGGATTTAACTGATGATGAATTAACGAAATTGCACTTGCGACATATGGTGGGTGGCCGTTCGATGCTGGCGGATCATGAGTTATTTTATCGCTTTGAATTTCCCGAACGTCCGGGTGCGTTGATGAAGTTTGTGGGTTCGATGAGTCCTAATTGGAATATCAGCGTTTTTCACTATCGGAATAACGGCGCAGATTACGGGCGAATTGTGGTGGGAATTCAGGTACCACCAGATGAGATGAAGGAGTGGCAGGCTTTTTTGGATACGCTGGGCTATCAGTATGGGGATGAGAGTCAGAATCCGGCTTATAAGTTGTTTTTGAGGTAGTTTATTATTCGGCGGTTGAAACCGCTTCTACACAAACGAAGTCCGCCTGCGCGGACTAAGAGATTGGACGGGAACAATGTCATGTCTGGTTTTCGACGCATCAAACTTCCGATCGCAAATTCTGCACATCCTGAACGCTGAGTCCGGTTATTTGGGCTATGGTTGCGTCATCTAGGCGATCGAGTAACTGCCGGGCGATCGCGAGTGTTGCTTCTTTTTTAGCTTCTTTTCGAGCTTGTTTTTCAGCATAGATTATAACTCCTTGTTGGTCATAAATAAACATTTCTTGCCGTTCGATAGCGTCCAGCTCGTCAGGATTTAAATTAACTTGATTTGCTATATCAAAGGCTTGATGAATCTCTGGAATGACATCCATTGTTTCTGGGATTTGTGTCAGCGTGTTAGCATATTTTATGAAATAAATCCATTTATCCACCAGGGTTTCTAACTGTGACAAATCTTTGGTAAATTTCGGGAGTTCGACAAACACTAGCTTCATGTTATTATCGGTATATCTCAGATTAGTCGTTTCTTCTTTGTAAACAAATCTAGAAATTACCCGATCGCTATTTTCAAACATCTCAAAATCAGTCAGTGTCAGTGCAATCACAGGTTGCAGCATTCCGTAGCCTTGTCCTTTCTGTAATTGAGAAACATAGGTTTTTGCAGCGTTGTATAAAACTCTCTTTCCGAAAAACTCTACATTTAATACCTGCATTTCAATAATGACGAGAGTACCATCGGCAAGTCGGGCTTTCACATCTAAGTAAGTATCTTTTAACCCTGTGATTTTTGGGGGCAAATTGGGATTAATAATTTCTAAGTCTTCTATGGTAGGATTGCCATCGTAAATCATGGCGTTGAGAAAGCTGATGAGTATGCCTTTGTTATCTGAAGAACCGAAGATTTTTTTGAAGGCGTAATCGGTTTTGGGGTTGATGAATGTCATGGTGGGAATCTGGAATAACGACCGCTGTGTCGATTGTATCATCGGTGCGATCAAACTTGACGGGTGCGATCGCCCGTAGGAGAAGATAATGAGCTATCCTCACTCTTGAGAGTCAGAATGGCGATCGGGCTTTTCCAGATAGATGCGATTGGAAGTACAATAAAGTTAAAAGTTACAAAAGGGAACAATGGCAGCACGCGATCGCTTTCATGAAGCCGTTAAGCTTGCCCTTCAGAAGGAAAATTGGGTGATTACCGACGATCCGCTGAGGCTAGAAACCGGTTGAGCAAAGTTTGAGATTGATTTGGGTGCAGAGCGTTTACTCGCAGCACAACGGGCAGGAGAAAAAATCGCCGTCGAAATTAAAACATTTTTGGGTGACTCCCCGATTACGGATTATCATGCGGCATTAGGACAGTTTCTGAATTATCGGCTTGCATTAGAACTTAAGGAACCCGATCGCAAGCTTTATTTAGCAGTTCCTGTTGCGGTGCACGAAGCTTTTTTTCAGCGGGAGTTTTTGCAAATTTCGGTAGAGCGGCATCAAGTTAACCGCATTGTCTACGATCCAGTGAATGAGGTGATTGTACAATGGATAAGCTAGAGCATTATCGTCAGTCGATTCAAGCATTATTGACTGAATATGTGGCAACTCCGATCTCCAATGGTGCGATCGAATCGCAAATAATTTTTGATACGCAGCGGGATCATTATCAAGTGACGAATGTTGGTTGGGATGGGCATCGGCGGGTGTATGGATGCGTGCTGCATTTAGATATTAAGGATGGCAAGATTTGGTTGCAGCAGAATACAACGGAGATGCGAGTGGCGCACGAGTTGGTGGCAATGGGTGTGGCAAAGGAGGATATTATCTTGGGATTTCAAGCAACCTATGTGCGCGAGTACACGGGCTTTGGAGTGGCTTAGCGATCGCTAAAAATAATGTCACCAGCAGCGATTTCCTGACGTACTATCTCAGCTAGACTATCCCACTGAGCGTCTGTTGTAGCTTCAAATTGAGCCTTCCACACCTGTTCGTCACTGATATCCTCTTCCGCCATTAGAATGCGGATTAACTCTCGTTTGTCGATCGCAGATAGTTGTCTAATGGTAGGGAGTAATTCTGTTAGTGTCATCGGTTGTTTTCCTACGATGCGTCTATGTTAACGGTAGCAGGTCAACGTAGTAATTGCAACTTCTAGGGGAGTTTGACAAAAAATGCCCAAAAATTGCTATAATAAAGAGTCTTAGAAACTTAACACTAAAGGCTGAGGTTAAAGTCGTGACAATAACTTCACAAGAAACGGATGTAGAGATTCAACAATTCCCTATTGTTCTGGGACAGGGAGGGGAAATTACCATTCCCCAGTTATTACAAGATGCTCTCAAGGTCGATCGGGGAGATATGCTGGTGCTACTCCAAATAGGTAATTTGATTGTGCTTGCTCCCAAACAACCTCAAGTTCCCCAACTAATCGATCGGATTGCAACGATTATGGAAAATGAAAATGTGGGTTTGACTGATTTATTGGCGGGTTTAGAAGCGGAGAGAGAGGCGATTTGGCAGGAGAAACAGTCTTGATGCGTAGGATATTTGCAGACTCCAGCGTGTTAATTGCCGGATGCGGATCGCGAACGGGAGCTAGTCGTGCTGTGCTGACAATGGCTGAAATAGGTCTTTTAAAGTTGGTTATATCTGACCAAGTTTTGAAGGAATGCGATCGGAATATACGCAAAAAAATACCTGCATCTCTGCCAATTTTTACAGAGTTGCTAGCTACTATCAACCCCGAAATTCAACCTGATCCATCCCTCGAAGAATCATCGCGGTGGGCGGCTATTATTGAAGCTAAAGATACCCCGATTTTAGCAGCGGCTGTTCTGGCAAATGTCGATCGCCTGTTGAGCTTAAATACCAAAGATTTTACGTCCGAAGTTGCTGCACAAAGCGGGTTAATGATTCAAACTCCAGCAGAATTTGTTACAGAAATCCGAGAGATTGTAGGAAAAGGTTTGTCGTCAACGTGATTCGAGGGTGATGAGCGACGAATAATAAAGGCGATCGCCCTTTGTTTTTTTGAGTAAGGGCGATCGCTCTTCGCACACCACAATCTATTATGGTTTTATCCAACCTTTAACGATCGCCTTGGTAACATTAACATAGGGATTGTCTAAGAACTCTTCGATCGCAACTTCACCTCCAGCCTGCAATGCACCAACCACGCGACGCTTGAAACTCGGGGTAGTTTCATCGTTAACGTGAGCAATTTTTTCAGGCTCTGTAGCGGTTGGATTAGTTTGTTCCAACTGCTTGACAAGTTGTTGAATCTGAGCAGCAGCTTCTGCTAGAGTATGTTTCTGTTCTGATCGTTGCACAAAAGTGTTCTTGTCGGATCTGGCATTCTCACCCAGAGCCCTATGCTGGTGATAGACATTTCCCATAACCATTCCACCGTAAACACTTCCACCGACATTACGAATTGAATTATTATTGTCAGTCATAATTTAAACTACTCCTTAATAAAAAAGAGATCTACTATTCATAGAATCTCTCTATACCACTTCTTAATAGAAGCTGATTTGGCTGCTCATTTTCATCCAATGATAGCCAAATAGGTCGGCTTATATTAGCTGCTACATAGTTATTAAATGTTTGACAATCCTCATCTTCGATTCTCAAGGATGCTTTATACTGTAAGCTGGGCTTTTTTGTGTTTTTAGTCCATCCATAAATCCTTAGCTCATAATTACCAGTTTGCACCTCAAAAGAATTATTTCCTTCAGAAATCCAATCAAATCTAATTACTTTATTTATGGAAGAAATGCCTTTTACAGCAATTGGTTGAGCTAAATTATCATTGACAAAATTCCCGACCTCTGTAATTTTGACAAATGTAGTCCACGTCATGTCATAAAATTTTTCAGTATGATTCTGTCTCCCAATAACTAAGCGAATCCGCTGAATAGTTCCGCCCTTTGGACTCCAATTGTAGAAAGTTAGCGGCAGATTGAACCCTACTCCTCTAATTGTTTGAGTATTAGTTGGAATGTCTATAAAAATAGGAAAAAATATGAGATGTCTACCAAAGCATAACTGAATATTTGCTGGTCTGAGATTCGATGTATAAGCCACAACAAGAGATATAACAAGACCAAGCATAGAAACTACTGTTGCGATTGTGGCACTCCAATCAGTTTCTTTTTTTGTTTGCTGCACAGCACTGCTATCATTGAGTGTTAAAACATTCTGTGATGGAGTAAGTGATAAGATGGGCGCTTGTTGTGTCATATAAGTACCAGAACTTGGTTTAATATCTTCTGGAACGGATATCTTATGAGATGTCTGAGCAAAAGATTGAATAGAAGTAATTAATAACAATGAAATAGTACATATTGCTAATAATATTTGATTTTTTCTCATACTTGGATTTCTATGATTGTCATGTAATACTTCAGGCTTTAGGGAATATTAAATAGATGCAAAATCATTGAACGTGAAATTTAACACGCTTAAACAGATAGTCGTAATTTATTCAATTTAGACATCATAAAATAACTCTAAACCCATCGCTCAAAATTTAAAAGCGGAAAAAAGCGGAAAAAGACGGAACTATTGTAAAGATTCTGTAAAGCTTTAAATCGGAAAAAGACGGAAAAATACGGATAAAATCGGCTATAATAACCAATGTCCTCCCACATCCCGGATGATGCGCCTTCAAGAAATACTTCAATTTATAGATGATGCTGTCTACGCCAAGACAGGCAAACATTTAAATGACTTGCAGCGCGGAATTATTGAAGGAACGCTGAAGCGTCAAAAGTATGATGACATTGCAGAAAATTGTGGTTGTTCAGCGGGTCATGCTAAGGATGTAGGTTACGAGCTTTTGCAAATGTTATCTGATGTCTTTGATGAAGAAGTTGATAAAAAAAATCTTAAATCAGTCGTAGAACGGCAAGGTGCTCTAAATATTTCTTTGGGTGCTCGAAGCTTTAATAGCAATAATAATATAATCGGCTGTGTAAACATGGGTTCCGAACAAACAATTCCTACGCCAGATGAAAGTCAGCCGGAAACTCCCGACTCGCAGGATGAAAGCAAAAATCAAACTAAGATTGAAACAATTGATAAATTACGGCAGTTTGGCTTAAGCGATGAGCAAATTGCCGAAGCGCTAGATCTACCTTTAGAGCAGGTTAAGCAGGTGGACTTGGAGGAGTAAAGGTAAGGATTCAGGTCTAAAAACTTGCGGCTCTAACGCTTGTCTGGCAAGGGTTTTAGGGGGAAATAAGGGTTTTTGTCTTTCGTGGTTGATTGTCAAGCTTAGGACGAAAAACTGTCATTTTTTGTCCTAAGCTTGAGAATAGAGATTGATTTAGCATCAAGCTCCAGATCTAAAGTCTTTGCCCAGCAAGGAGTTCAGTGACCTGAATCCTTACGAGTAAAGTTTGGTACAGTAATGAAGAGATAAGTTTTGAGAATAAATTAGGAGAATCAATTGAAAATCAAAATTATCATCCACGAAGCAGAAGAAGGCGGATTCTGGGCAGAAGTTCCTGCTATTCCTGGCTGTGCAACTGAGGGAGAAACCTTCGAGGAACTGCTGCAAAACCTTTGTGAAGCAATCGAAGGTTGCCTTGTTGAAGTAAAATAAAGTATCCCCAGATATTTTCACCTATGAACACAAAACTCATTGAATCCTTAGTACAAATCATTCAGACACTCTCTGAAGAGGAGCAATTGCTAATCAAAGCCAAACTATTTAGTAACATCGCCTATCCTTCTACTTTGGAAATAACCCAGTTAGCCCAAAGCGGTGGAGCATTTCAATTTCTGGATGATGAACCTGATATTTATACCCTTGAAGATGGAGAGCCAATTTAGTGAAGCTAAAAAAAGGAGATATTGTTTTAGCTGAATTTCCCTTTACAGATTTGAGTCAGAAAAAATTACGTCCGGCTTTAGTGCTGTGGGCAAGTTCAACCATAGATGAAATTACTATCTGCTTCATTTCTTCACAAAATGTCACTAGCCTAAGTTTAGATGAATTTGCTTTAAATGCTTTAGATCCAGAATTTGCTAGCACAGGATTAAGAGTATCTTCTAAAGTTAGAGTGACTCGGATTGTCAGCCTTGAACAGAGATTAATCGTGAGACGATTGGGCGAGTTAGGAAGTCAGCAAATGCAGCAATTGAATGCAACTATAATACAAGCATTTCAATTAGTATAGCCTTGTTGAGTCTCGCGCGCTTGCCGGAAACGATCGCAAAAATCCCTGCAATAAAAGTTTCGCCATCAATCGGTGGAGTATTTTCGGAGACGGCAACCGCAGCATCTATCTTAACTCGTACAGCATCGATCGACTGGCGATCGGTTGTTCCTGTAGAAGTGATTTCAATCGTCTGGTGACTGACAAATTAGTAGCATGGAAAGAGGAATCTTCGTCTGTGGATGTATCGGTTCCTGGAATTCGCACACTCTCCAGCCGGATTTCGATACTTGTTGAAACCAGGAACTAACTGTGCGGAAATACCAGGGCATCGGCTCTCGAAAAGCTCCGCCGAAATTGTCGAAAGTCTCGATTTTCCATCCGTCAACATAGGGCTGTGGCTGACACGCTGTGAATGGATGAACTGTCTGGATTAACAAATGTCCGTCTGAGACTGTGGCTTGGCGTAACGATCGCAATAAATCTCCAATTTCCTCGCCGAGTAGCGAAAAATTGCAGACAATCCCATCGTAGGATTGACCGAGTATCCCTGGATTGGCAATAATCTCATCGTAGCCGATCGCCCGAAAACAACCGCTGCTTTTCTCACGAGCGCGATCGATCAAACCACGGGAAGCATCAACTCCAACCACCTCTACACCGTGCTTTGCTAAGGCGCGCCCCAGCCAACCTTCACCGCATCCGACATCCAGCACTCGCCGATGCCCGTAGCGCAGCACAGCTTGTAGAATAGCCTCATCCGTTGCTGCGCGGCGACTTTCGATCGAATTTTGCTCGATCGCCCGCGTCCATGCGTCAGCATTAGCTTCCCAACTCTTTTGAATTTGTTGTTCAGGGCGATCGCATTTCATGGTAATTCTATTCTTGGTACTAAGACTTACGAAGAAATCTGATTTTGAATCCGATTCTGCGTAAGTCCTGAGTATATAAAAACGAGTTCAGAAAGAGCGATTCTTAAACCCATCTACCCACAACAACCCTCACCGTTCCATCCGCCAAAGTTTCCTCTTCTTCCACATTAAAACCCTCAGACTCCACCGCCGCCATCAAACTTTTGCGCGCGTATTTCTGACTGATTGAATTAACAAAATCCTGCTGGTTAATGCGAGCGCCCCAAAAATCCGCCACCAATTCATAATCCTCTCCGCTGCGCCGAAAACCCAAATCGTAACCGTTGGACTGCCGAATCACGTACTCGGCATTAGTTTTCTCGCCATGATAACCCCGCACCTGCACATTGCACTCTACTTGATAACCCAACTCTTCCAACACTTGATGCAGCAGTTCGCCGTTTTTGATCTGAACCTTGATCGTTGTGAAGTGTGACATATCACTTTCGGATTTTTGTGTGAAACGCTGATTTGATTATAATAACATAAATAGCAACAGTCAATAAGTTAGGACTTACGCTATTTAACCCGATATTTACGAAATATTGCGGGTTTTGCTTTTTTTGCGCCTGCAATTAAACCCGGTTTCTGGCAGCTTGGTACCCAGCGTCATGCCCTTGCCAAAATTTAAGTTTTAAATCGCTCTACCGATTGTCAACTTTCGTGTCTCGCCAGTTAATTACCAATTCCCCAATTTCCCAATCTAAAATCTAAAATCTAAAATCTAAAATGGTATGATTTCCGACAATTCTAACCAACCCAAAGAATATGATGCCGTCCTCGGCGGCCAAAGTCAAATCCCGATCGCCGCCGCCGTTTTGGGAGGCATCGCCGGAGTCAAGCAGCGCTTGCACAGTCCTAGTGTCGAGCCACGCATGGCCGCCGTTAAAGATGCTCCTAAATACGGAGACGCCGGTTTGAATTTAGCAATTGCAGCCCTGCTAGATCCCGCACCAGAAGTGCAGCGAGTTGCTTATTCAGTTTTGCGACAAAGGACAGAACCTTTTGTCCGCCAAGCTTTAACAGAATTCGTGCCTTACCAGTTGTTTGACTGCATCCGCACTGTGAAAACTGGGACAAATGTAGCGATTAGTCCCGGAGGATCTCGCACGGCGAGTTTGCACAGCAAAATAATTAGAATTTGCGATTTAGAGACAGGAGAAATACTCTATACTGTAGACAAGTATCCCCGCGCTCAAGAAACTTTTGTTCTTTGCCAAGAAACCGAAGTTTTTGTCAGGAGCAGAAATCTTCCGAAACACCGCGCGATCGAAATTTGGCAGGGAGGAGAATTGCTGCATACTTCCCTCGGACACGAAGGAGAAATTACGGCAATTGTCATCAGTCCCGACAGTCGAGTTATCGCCACGGGTTCGGCAGATACTACAATCAAAATTTGGGATTTAGAGAGCGGAAAGTTAATTTGTACTTTTGGCAGTCATTTAACTTGGGGAGCTCATAAAGGAGGAATTGCGAGTTTGGCTTTTAGCCCGATCGCACCAACTCTCGCGCTAGCAGCAGTTCTGATGGTACCATTAAAATCTGGAACCTCGGCAGCCGAGAATGCTCCCAAACAATTAAAGGTTATGCCAATTGTCTAGCTTTCAGTCGAGACGGGCAGACTTTGGCTGCTGGCGGCTGGGACAGAAACATTCAACTGCGCCAGCTATCGCATCCGGATAGTCCAATAACTTTGGCAGGGCATTTTAACTCGATAAATGCGATCGTCTTTTAGACAAAACTATCAAATCTTGGGGAATTAATTGAAGGCAGAAGGAATAAGAAATAACGCAGAAGTCAGAAGGAAGGGCAATATCAAATCCGCCCTTCATCGTCCTGTATTCATCTCTCTTATCTCCCTCTGTGTTCTCTGTGTTCTCTGCGGTTAAATAATTCCGATGCAACCGGAAACGATATAACATCTCTGGGAACAGTAAAAACCGTTTGTTACTCTTCCCAGAGCGTCCCGGCACACCAAAGCTGATATACATATAGCGAGTGTCCCGCACACCAAAACACCGTGTAAAAGCAAAACACAGATGTGGCCCTTGGAAAAAGCAAGAGGAAATGACGAAGAGGGAAGGGGCAATCGACAATCGACGGCATGGGGCAAGTGCAATGCGAGAACTTCCTAACCGTCGGGCCCGGTGGTTATATTTCAAAATTCGCGATTTCCGATTCCTAGGTGCGTAAATATACGCAAGCAAATATAATAACTTTATAATTCTAGGTCTTGTGCAAGCCGAGGATTGCGAAACTTCTTTTTGCACTACTACACATACTTAGGGTAAAAGTATCGATTCGCAACCATTATTCAGCTTGTTGTCAATTTCTGAATAGTCGCCACACAACCGGGCAAGCCACGATTTATGAATCCTTGACACTAGCTTGAAATTATCGAATCTTCCTCAGATGAGTATCGCAACGAACTGTAATATTTGATTGAAAAAGTTTATGCTTAAAAGATAGGCAGGGGTTAAATATAACAGTGCTTCCCTGAGTAACCATGTCACACTGCAACCAATCCATCTATGCTTCCAGCAATGCCACAGAAATCTGCGGTACTACTGCCAGTTGGCAGGAAAAAGCCGATCGACTAACGGTAGAATTAAGCAACACGCGCGATCGGCTTCAGGCAGAAATCGATCGCCTGAAACAAGACAACCAAACCCTGCACGCCGCTGTCAGTTGTGCTCCAATTTTCCTGTGGGCAACCGACAAAGACGGCAGGTTAACCCTTGCAGCAGGCAAAGGATTGGAAAATTTGGGGCTCGAACCGGGTGAGGCTGTCGGAGAGTCGATTTTTGCAGTTTACAGCCAGCCAGATATCTTAGAAAATATTGCCCAGGTACTAGCAGGAAACGATCGCACTTGGAATGCCCAACAGGGGCATTTTATTCACGAAATTCGATCGGCACCGCTGCAAGACGCAAACGGCGAAGTTGTCGGGGCTGTCGGTGTTTCTACTGATATTACCGAGCGCGAGCGAGCCATGACAACTCTCTCTCTTTCAAATCAAGAATTAGAAGACAAACTTACTCTGCAAACGGCAGTCTCGAATGCAGCACTGGCCGAAAGCGAAAAAAAGTACCGCAACCTCGTAGAAACCTCCCAAGAGTTGATTTGGTCGATCGACATTCAAGGCATCTTGACTTTTGTCAATTCCGCCGCCAAAAGGATCTACGGTTACGAACCCCTAGAAATGATCGGTCGTCGCTTTGCAGATTTTTTGATTAAAGAAGAAAAAGCCAGACAAATAGAAATATTTGCCCAACTCTTAGCAAGAACCAGCCTTCAGCCACAAACCCCTAATTTGCCTTACGAAATAGTACACATCCGCAAAGACGGTACCGCCGTCCACCTGCGCGTCAACAGCATCGTCAACCAAGCTGAAAACGGCGCTATTTTAGGCCTGTGCGGAACGGCGACAGATATTAGCGATCGCAAGCGCTCCGAAGAAGCACTCCAAGAAGCTACAGACCAACTTCGCGCCGTCTTGGATGCCGTACCCGGACTGATTTCTTGGGTCAGTTCAGATTTGCGGTATATTGGAGTCAACCAGCACTTAGCAACCTCGTTCAAACGATCTCCTGAAAGTTTTGTCGGGGAAGAAATCAACTTTCTCGACAAAGGCTCAACTTTTGGACAACTGATCCGAAACTTTTTTCACAGTTCATGTCAGCAAACCTCCCAAGAAATAGATATAGAAATTAACGGCTTAGCCTGCAATTATTTAATAGTAGCTCAAAAATATCATCAAGGAACCGCAGCAGTTTCCGTAGGAATAGACATTACCGAGCGCAAGCGCGCCGAAGCTCAAAAAAGCCAATTAATCGTTTCTTTGCAAGAGTCTGAATGCAAATTTCGGAGCCTTTACGAAGCCACCAGCGACGCAGTAATGCTGATCGAAGAAGACAATTTTTTTGACTGCAACCTCGCCACCCTAGCAATTTTTGGTTGCAGCAATCAAGAACAGTTTTACGGCAAGAAACCTAGCGAATTCTCCCCGGAATTTCAGCCTAACGGACAAGACTCGTGCAGTCTAGCAACACAAAAAATATCCGCAGCAATGCAAACAGGTAGCTGTCGCTTTGACTGGGTGCACAAACGGCTAGACGATTCAGAATTTCCCGCAGAAGTGCTGTTAAATGCAATGGAAATTAACGGTAGAAAAATAATTCAAGCAGTAGTGCGGGACATTACAGATCGCAAGCGCGACGAAGATCGCATCAAAGCATCCCTCGCAGAAAAAGAAGTCCTCCTCAAGGAAATTCACCATCGCGTCAAAAACAACCTTCAAGTTATTTCGAGTTTGCTCAAACTTCAGTCCCGCTACATCCAAGACAGTCGCGTTAGTGAAATGTTAAAAGAAAGTCAAAACCGAGTCAGATCGATGGCCATGGTGCACGAACAATTGTATCAATCCAAAGACTTGTCAAACATTGATTTTGCTGAATACATCCAAAATCTTGCCCACAATTTATTCCAAGCTTATGAAATTGATACAGAAGGCGTGAAGTTGCAAACAAATATTGCGCCGTGTTCTATGAATATTGATACGGCAGTTCCTTGCGGGTTAATTATCAACGAGCTTGTGACAAACTCGCTCAAGTATGCTTTTACAGGACAAACTCAAGGTAAAATAAAAATAGATTTTACTTTAGATAATAACCGGGTTTGCGTGCTAGCTGTGAGCGACAGTGGAATTGGTTTCCCTCCAGACTTAGATTATCGAAATGCCCGAACATTGGGTTTGCGACTGGTCGGGTCTTTGGTCAAGCAAATTCGGGGTAAAATAGAACTGTTAGAAACGGCTGGCACGAATTTTAAAATAACATTTTCCAAGCAAAATAGCACTTTAAGGAGACAACTTAATGTCAAATAAAAAAATTCTGATAGTTGAGGACGAAAGCATCATTGCGGAAGACATTTCCGACAGTTTAATATCTAGAGGGTATAGCATAACAGGTATTGTGTATTCCGGAGAAGAAGCGATTGAATCCGCAGCCGAATTCAGACCAGATTTAGTTTTGATGGATGTTAACCTCCAAGGAGAAATCGACGGAATTACAGCAGCAGAAGAAATTCGATCGCGCTTTCAGATTCCGGTAGTTTATTTGACAGCTTATGCGGACGAAAACACTTTACGGCGCGTCAATGCAACGAAACCTTTCGGCTATATTGTGAAACCATTTGAAGAAAAAAACTTGCACACAACTATTCAAATAGCTCTCCACCGACATCAGCATGACTGCTTGACAAACTTGCCAAATCGTTCGCTGTTACGAGAGCAGCTAAATCTGCTATTAGACAAGCAAAAAGAATTGCCCGAAATGATTCCCGTTGTCATTCTTAGTTTAGATAGAATTAACCGGATTAACAGTACCTTGGGGCACGATATCGGCGACTACGTACTTTGCAAAGTTGCTGAGCGGTTGAGCAACTGCACGGAGAAGATTAATATTGTGGCTCGTTTGGAATCTGCCGAATTTGCAATTGTTCTCGAACCAGTTGCCGAAAAACAGGATGCTGCCAAGATTGCTCGAAACATTTTAGATATTGTAGCCCAAGCTATGATTGTCAAAGGCTCGGAACTCTATGTCACGGCAAGTATGGGCATTTCTTTGTCTCCTGGCGACGGCAACGATGGAGAAGAACTGCTAAAAAATGCTTATACAGCTATGTACAATTCTCAGGAAAAAGGTGGCAACAAGTATCAGTTTTATACGGCAAAAGTTGCGAATAATTATATCAATAAATTTACTCAAGAGACTTGCCTGCGTAATGCTTTAAAACGCTCGGAATTTGAAGTTTACTATGAGCCACAAATAGAAATTAAAACCGGAAAAATTATTGGTGCTGAAGCTTTGGTGCGCTGGAACCATCCAAAAAGGGGCAGAGTTTCCCCTGCGGAATTTATTCCCATGGCTGAAGAGATGGGCTTGATTGCACCGCTGGGCGAATGGGTGTTAGAGACGGCTTGCAGGCAAACTAAAGCTTGGCAAACAGAGGGTTTGCCTCCGCTGCGGGTAGCAGTCAACGTATCAGCCCGCCAGTTCGATCGCAAAAATTTGACCGAGAGAGTCAGCCAGATATTAAGAGAAACTCATCTAGATCCTAAATGTCTGGAATTAGAATTGACGGAAGGTTTAGTTTTGCAAGATGAAGCGGCAGCAGCTCAAGCTTTTACTGTGTGGAGAGATATGGGGATTAGGATAGCAATTGATGATTTTGGCACGGGATATTCTTCTTTGAGTTATCCGAAACGCTTGCCGTTTGATGCGCTCAAAATTGATAAGAGTTTTATTCGCGATATTGCTGACGATCGCCAAAATGCTGCGATTACAATAGCGATTATTCAAATGGCGCACTCCATGAATATGACTGTGATTGCTGAGGGGGTAGAAAATCAGCGGGAACTTTCTTTTTTGTGTGCACACGATTGCGACGAAATTCAAGGTCATTTTTTCAGTCAGGCTTTGCCAAAGGCTGAGTTTGAAGTGCTGCTCAAAAGCGATAAGTGCTGGAATTTTTAGGCATTGGGAATTGGGCATGGGGCATGGGGGATTGTTCAACAGTTGACAGTTGACAGTTGACTGTTGACTGTTGACTGTTTGATAGCGATCTTTACCTTTAAGTCCGAGGATTGGAGTAATGAATAGTCTAATACCATTTTTATAAAATTGTGCAATACGCTTGACCCCCCTAGCCCCCCCTTGTAAAGGGGGGGACAAGAATACTGTTGCTTTTTTTTAATTGGTATAATTTTAATTTCTCCCGATCGGGGTTGGGGCTTTTAACCAATTCTTTCTGGTAATTTTCCGCAATGACTAATGACTAATGACTAAGAGGGCGGGCACTCAAGGCCGGGCCCCTACCAACTGACAACTTACTAATTTAAAAGATTCGCCCAACCAGCCAATTTCCCAGCCACAACCCGAAACCAGAAGTAGCCACTAACAGGATAAATGTGTAAAGCCCGCCATTGCCGATCGACCTTTCCCCAGCTACCATCCGCGCCACAACTCCCGCAATAATCCCGATCGCAGCCCAAGCCCCATAAACAGCCTGAGAGCCCGCCACAGCCAAGGCTTGGGGTAGAGCCTCCGCACCCGGCCCAGCCAAAGCCCCCGCCCACGCACCAATCAAGAGCCCGATCGCACCTCCAAGCCCGACGGGCCCACCAGAATGTACGCCTAGTTCCGCCGCCAGCCCGCACATCAAGCCCACAATCCCCCAACAAACCGCCTCCACTAACACCTTCAGCCAATTACCGGAACCCGTTCCAGCCATCAATCCCACCACTGTCAGCACTCCCGCTGCTGCCAAAACTACAGCCACGGCCCGGGACTGGGCCTCTGAACTGGCGATCGCCCCCAAACCAGCCCCAACTAGCGCCCAAGCAGCCCCTGTTGCGATTCCTCCCGCCTGAAAACCGGCGATCGACCCCCCCACCGTCCCAGCCAAAACTAACGCCGCCAGCCACACTCTAGGCGTTGCCGAACCCTCCGCCAGCAAAATCGCGGCCCACAACCAATCCGCACCCCAGATTAAAGTCAACATCCACATTGGGGCGTCAAATTTCGTCAAAATGTAGCCTGTCACAGCGTAACTCCCAACTGCGATCGCCAACTGCCCCCAAGGGAAGATGGAATATTTTTGAGATAGCCGCGGTTGTGAGTATGGAGTCGGAAATTCTTTTTTCCGGTTCGGGGTAAGGTAGGCATATTTTTGAGATGGCCGCGCTTCCCTCGCCACGGTGGGCCCCGATGGCTTTTTCCCCCCCCACGTTTGGCGATTTTGAGTTGTAAATCGTTTCTTGTTTTTCGGGTTGTTTGGAGTGGAAATTTTGTGGGATGCGGCTTTTTTTTGCCGGCTTTGAGTGCGCTGGGAACCGGGCTTGCGGGCTGATTTTGCCGATCGCCTTCTCAGCGGCTTTTCGGGCGGCTTTTCTGGTGGTGATGGTTGCGGTGGCTGCTGAGATGGTTTGTCGATCGCCGGAGGTGGAGGCTGACTGAGAAATAACACCAACTCGTCGTAAGCTTGATTGATTTCTGTTAATCTTTGTTGGGCTTTTTGTTGCAGGCGATCGTTGTGTGCAAACCGATCGGGATGCCACACAAAGGCTAAATCCCTGTAAGCGCGCTTAATTTCTTCTGGGGAAGTTCCAGGCTCTATTTCGAGGATTTCGTAGCATCGATTAATGTCACCCATAAGCTTCGATCGGCTGGTGTTGTTCAACAGTTGACAGTTGACAGTTGACAGTTTGAGAGCTACCTCAACCGCTTAACTCCGAGGATTGGAGTAATGAATAGTCTGATTTTAATTTCTCCCTCAAAGCGAGAGACTTTCAATTAATTCTTTCTGGTAAATTTGCGAT
The DNA here is from genome assembly GCF_020738785.1 of Microcoleus sp. PH2017_05_CCC_O_A. NCBI lineage: Bacteria > Bacillati > Cyanobacteriota > Cyanophyceae > Oscillatoriales > Microcoleaceae > Microcoleus > Microcoleus sp. PH2017_05_CCC_O_A. The sequence continues at coordinate 54,201 of NZ_JAEQCB010000029.1, forward strand.
CGTACTTAACTACCAGCCGGGAAGTCTAAGGGTATATTCAGAGGGGGATGAATCTCAATTGCTGCGCGAAGTACCCCCGAATGAATTACCGCGCTTGATGAAAGGCTCGTCGGATGGAGGAACGGAAGCCGACAATTATTCTTGTACACCCCTTGATGAAGAGGAAATACTCTGATACTATATTAGTCAAGTGGGGGTGGAACTACCTCACTATAAAAAGCCTTTGAAAAAAAGGAAAAAGAAGCCTGCGGTCTAACTGTACCCAGTTGACCGCCAGGTTCGTTCACTATCTTCTACCATTCTCAGCCAAGCTGCACATTAAGCCGATCGAGCGATTTGAGATTTGAGATTTTGGATTTGAGATTTTAGATTTGGAAAGTAGTTATGATATAAGGGTTTCGAGCTTTTTTAACGTTGCGTTCGGTTTTAAAAAAGGTATGACAACTGGGTAGAATGGAAAAATAGTTTCGGGCGATCGCCATCTGTGTCAGTGTCGGAAAATCAACCTCCCACCTTCATCCTAGTTGACGGCCACTCCCTGGCCTTTCGTTCCTACTTCGCCTTTGCCAAAAGTCGAGACGGAGGCTTGCGAACTACCACAGGCATTCCCACCAGCGTCTGTTTTGGCTTTCTCAAGTCGCTGCTGGAAGTTATGGCCGCCCACGATCCCCAGTACATGGCGATCGCCTTTGACCTCGCCACGCCCACTTTTCGCCACGAAGCAGACGAAACCTACAAAGCCGGTCGTGCCGAAACCCCCGAAGATTTTATCCCCGATCTCAAAAACCTGCAAGAACTCCTGGGCTATCTCAATTTACCAGCAGTCACTGCTCCGGGCTACGAAGCCGACGATGTTTTGGGAACTTTGGCGAACAAAGCCAGCGCCGCGGGTTATGCGGTTAAAATCCTGACGGGCGATCGAGATTTGTTTCAATTAGTAGAAACCGAGAAACACATCAGCGTATTGTACTTGAGCACGGATGAACTCAGGCGATCGGGCAAAGGCAAATCCCAAGAATACGGCCCGGAAGCAGTCAAAGAAAAACTCGGAATTATACCAGCACAAGTAATAGATTACAAAGCCCTCTGCGGCGACAAATCCGACAACATTCCCGGAGTCAAAGGCATCGGCGACAAAACCGCCCTGCAATTATTGGAAGCTTACAATACCCTCGATGGCATCTATGCTGCGATCGACGACATTAAAGGCGCAACCAAGAAAAAGCTCGAAGAAGGCAAAGAAGCGGCCTATCATTCTCAGAAGATGGCGACAATTATTCAAGACGTTCCCCTAGAAATTAACTTAGAAGATTGCCAGCTCAAAGGTTTTGATGAAGCAGCCTTGATTCCGATGCTGGAAAAGTTGGAATTTAAAACATTTTTAACCAAAGTCAAACAAATTCAAAAGCGTTTTGGTGGTACAGAAGAGCCATTGACAGACAGTGGAACAGGCATCTTGCCTGTTGCTGAGAGTGGAACAGGCATCTTGCCTGTTGCTGAGAGTGGAACAGGCATCTTGCCTGTTGCTGAGAGTGGAACAGAACAGGCATCTTGCCTGTTGCTGAGAGTGGAACAGGCATCTTGCCTGTTGCTGAGAGTGGAACAGGCATCTTGCCTGTTGCTTCGGGCGGGCAAGATGCCCACCCCACAAGCAATTCATCTGAAGATGAAGCATTAGCTTTCTACAGTCTTAAAGAAACCCTAGCCGCTCAACAAGCAAACAAATTACCAATCAAACCCCGGATAATTCAAACAACAGAACAATTAAACGAATTAGTCGAACTCCTACAAACCCACACCGATAAAGCCTCGCCCGTGGCGTGGGATACCGAAACCACCGCCTTAGAACCGCGAGATGCCGAATTAGTCGGAATTGGCTGCTGTTGGGGAACCGGAGAACAAGATTTAGCTTACATTCCCACGGGACACAAAACCGGCACAAACTTGGACAAAGCCACAGTTTTAAATGCTTTGCGCCCGATTTTGGAAAGCGAGAATTATCCCAAGGCGCTGCAAAATGCTAAATTCGATCGCCTAATATTGCGCTGTCAAGGAATCAAACTCGCCGGCGTCGTCTTCGACACCATGCTAGCCAGTTACGTACTCAACCCAGAAACCAGCCACAGTCTCAGCGAATTGTCAAAGAAATACTTAGTCGATTCAGAAGAAAATCACAGTGTCAGCGAACCATTAAGGGAATACTTACGCCATAATCCCAAAAGTTACAATCAATTAGTACCTAAAGGCAAAACAATTGCTGACATCAGCATTCCGAAAGTAGCTGGCTACTGCGGCATGGATGTTCACACTACATTTCAATTAGTAGGTAAACTTAGAGCCGAATTGGATAAAGCGGATAAAAATGCGCCATCTGAAAATTCTCTGCATCGATTGCTGCTGGAAGTAGAACAGCCCCTCGAACCTGTTTTAGCTGAAATGGAATACTGCGGAATTCGCATTGATTCAGCTTATCTCAATACCTTATCCCAAGAGCTAGAAATAAAATTAGCCAAACTCGAAGAAAATACCTATGAGGCTGCGGGAAGAAAGTTTAATTTAGGTTCACCGAAACAACTCAGCGAAATCTTGTTAGAAAAAATCCCCGAACAGTTTCAGAAAAAGTCTCGCAAAACCAAAACGGGATACTCTACAGACGCCGCTGTTTTGGATAAATTGCAAGGAGACCACCCGATTGTAGACGATTTATTAGAACACCGAACATTATCCAAATTAAAATCAACTTACGTCGATGCTTTGCCGCAGTTGGTGCGTGCAGATACCGGGCGAGTGCATACAGATTTCAACCAAGCTGCAACGGGTACGGGCCGACTTTCTTCTTCCAATCCCAATTTACAAAATATTCCGATCCGCACCGAGTTTTCGCGGCAAATTCGCAAGGCTTTTTTGCCCGAGTCGGGTTGGCTGATGGTGTCGGCTGACTATTCTCAAATTGAACTGCGAATTTTGGCTCATTTGAGTCAAGAACCTCTGCTGCTAGAAGCTTACAAAAATAATCAAGATGTGCATACCTTGACGGCTCAACTGCTGTTTGAAAAGGAAACAATCACGCCGGATGAAAGACGGTTTGGCAAAACGATTAATTTTGGGGTAGTTTATGGTATGGGGGCGATTAAGTTTGGGCGATCGATGGGCAAATCTTCAGCAGACGGTAAAAAGTTTATTGAACGATTCAACCAGCGTTACAGTAAAGTCTTTGAATTCTTGGAAAAAGTAAAAAAAGAGGCGATCGCCCTAGGCTACGTTACCACAATACTCGGCCGCCGCCGCTATCTCAACTTCGACAAAAATGGCAGCCTCCAGCGCTTAAAAGGCAGCAATCCCGAAGACATTCACTCCGAACAACTGGCGCGCTTAAGCAGAGATGACGCCCAATCTTTGCGCGCCGCAGCAAACGCTCCCATTCAAGGCTCAAGTGCTGATATCATTAAACTTGCCATGATTGAGGTAGACAAAATTTTGCAAAACTATCAGGCGCGGCTGCTGCTGCAAGTTCACGATGAATTAATATTTGAAGTACCTCCCGATGAATGGGAAGAATTGCAGCCCAAAATTAGAACGGCGATGGAAAGTGCTCTGCCGCTTAGCGTACCCCTGATAGTTGATATCCACGCGGGGCAAAATTGGATGGAAACTAAATAAAAAAAAGAAAACCATGACACAAAATAAAATCTCCCTTTCGCCTACAATCACCAGCTTTAGCGCAGTTGCTCTGCTTTTCCTACTCTCCGGCTGTCCGCAAAAGCTACCGCCCAACAATTATGCTGTCAAACGAGTCAGCGACGGCGATACTCTTGTCGCCAGCGATGCCGCCGGCAAAGATATTAAAGTGCGTTTTGCCTGCGTAGATGCACCAGAAATTGCTCACACTAACGCCGAAAAAAATAGCAAAAAAGCAGCATATAAAAATCAGTTTAAGTGGGGGAATCTAGCCGAGCAAAGAATGCAGCAACTCGTCAAAGAAGGGGGCGGTCGCGTCGTTTTGACAGTCACTGATACTGACCGCTATGGCCGTAAAGTTAGCGAAGTTCGCTTGCCAAATGGCACATTTGCTCAAGAAGTTTTGCTGCGCGAAGGATTAGCAATGGTTTACACTCCATACTTAAAAAACTGTCCGAGTGCAACTGTTGTGCAACAAGCGGAAGCCGAAGCCAAGAAAAATCGCCGCGGTATTTGGGGAGATTCTAAGTTTGTGCCAGCTTGGGATTTTCGGCACAGCGATAAATGAAGGAAGAAGGAAGAAGGAAGAAGGAAGAAGGAAGAAGGAAGAAGGAAGTAAATGTAGGGTGCGTCGCCACGAACAACTCTCGTTGCTATTGAGAGATCTCATAGCGACGCACCCTACCACTTATAACTTCCACAAGTTTGTGGGATGGGCGTCCCGCCCGCCCTTTTTGGACGGGCGGGACGCCCATCCCACAATAATAATAATTAAAATTGTAAATTATTTAATTCGCTATCCTAAGGAAGTAAATATAGGGTGCGTCGCCACGAACAACTCTCGTTGCTATTGAGAGATCTCTGATAGCGACGCACCCTACCACTTATAACGGGGATAAATAACCCGGATTTGGTATTATAGGGTAAATGATGTACTCAATCAAACTTCAAAAGCTTAGCAATACAGGTTTCGGTGTACCCAAATTTTTTGAAAAAGGCGATCGCAAAAAAATCAACCTATGTGTATATTGACATCAGCAAAATTATGTTGTTGGTGTGGTATCTGCGAAGCTTTATCAGACATTTGAGGGGTGCATCTCAATGCAAGCGAATATATCCGTAGGGGCGAAGCATGACCGCAGTCAATATGAGATGATAACTAATAACTTATATGCGGTCATGCTTCGCGTACAATACAAACAGGACGAGGTTCTGCTCGTAGTGTCCGCAATCTGTGGAGTTTGCGCGATAGCTGACGGCAGATTCATAATCGGCCAGACATGAGTTCGATGGGAGCATCTCACTTTCGCAAAAAGCATTTTTTTTACAGTGCTGTCCTCGAAGAGCGTGCTTTACAAAGCTTTGCTGTGCTCCCGACAGCACTACAAATGCAAAACCCAGATGTACCCAGTTCGATCGCATTTTTAGGCGACTTTTTTTTGGGAAAAGTCAACAAATGTGATAGGCTCCAGATAAATCAATAGACTGCCACGAAAAGCGGTCTATTGCAATCACCCAGAAATTAGTTTGAGGGGACATCAATGAATATCAAACATCTGACTATCTCCGGGATTGCACTGCTGTTGGGTACTGCAATCGTAGGAAATGCTATTGCTCAAGAACTAACCAACGAGCAAAAAACTGTTACTTGTCGCTTGAAAACAGAAGTTGACCAGCGTTCAAGCAACGGTCAAAAATTGGTGTTTTGGCCATTGATAGGCACTGTTCGCAAACAAGTTTCATCTCCTTTTAGAGCAACGCTGCATCCAGATATTGAGTATGTTTTTGTAGCCACTTGCGACGGAAATTGCCAGGATTTAAACCTAACCCTCAAGGATGTCAACACTGGCCAAGAAATCGGTACGAGTCAAAAGACGGGCGAACTGGTATCAATCTCTTTTACTCCGCCATCCCAAGGGGAATATCAAATCACTGCCAAGCCTGGCGAATGTACGAAGGAAGAGGGTTGCAGTTTTGGTATGGGAATCTTCGTTCCTGCCTCTGCTACCGTACCTAATGCTTCAAAACTTCCTGCTGAATTAGCACAATTTCGACTTTGCCAGTAGAAGAATAGCGATAAGTTGGGGATCATCTCATTTTGGCAAAAAGCTTTTTTTGTTGTAGTGCGAGCTTAAGAGCTCGCTTGGTTTTAACAGCAAGCGAGCGGGGACAGCACTACAAACTCCAAACTGAGATGCTCCCATAAGTTGATAAGTTGTGAGTTGCGAGTAGAGTTGAGGCTTGAATCGCCAATCAAATTTATAACTCGCAACTTATCACTCGCTACTTATAGCGGTTCTCCTAAATATGAGTTATGCCAAATTCTGATACGATCGCCCTGAGAGCACACACGGAGAGCGTCTTTACCGGACAGAAGCCTCAGGCAGCCTATAGGAAAGGAACTATCGCTTACCTTTTTCCCCATTACCAATTACCTTTTTCTCAATTACCCTTTACCATAAGCGTGCCAGATCTATCTGAGAAAGGCTATATATAGCAACCGCCCGACGGTGAGGACGTTCCTAATGTCTTAAACCCTGGCTTTTATTGCTTCTTGCTTCTGCCTTCTTGCTTGTGCCATAATTTTTTAACCATAACTCCCCCAAACTGTAAAGCAGGTCGAGGTGTGGAACCCTGCAAAGACCCCATAACTGCCGAAAATTGGCCCTTTGCCAGAACTTTATTTACCCTCAGGCAGGCATCAATTAGAATAATAGATAATGCCCCTCAGGGTGACGAGTATATTGCCCATGTCTTCAACCTTAGCCTCGAACAATCAATCCCAGAACAATTCTCAAATAGGTTTTAAAAGTCTGTTGGGCCGCTTGGGTATCAGGCAAAAAATCGGGTGCGGATACGCCTTGGTCATTGGTATTGCCATTTTGGGCGCCGCCGGGGGACGGGGAGTAGAGTCATATCACAAACAGCAAGTGAGAGAAAAACTCGCGATCGACCGAGATAAAGCCGAAATCCTCACCAATCTGAATAATAGCGCCCAGGAAGTCAGAATTCACCAGCAATTACTGCTGAATCTGACGGGACAACCGCAAATTTTCGATCGCGAACGATCGGACTTTTTGACTCGCGTTGCTCAGATGAGCGGACAGCTAGAACAACTGCAAAGCCAATCGCCGTCGGCTTCTGCCGATGTTACAAAAGATTACCAAGAGATTCAAGAGTTCGCCAAAGCCCACAGCAAAACCGTAGAAGCTTACTTCCAACAAGTCCAGAAACTGCTGGGGAATGCCAAGTTATCTGGTTTGAATCCGCAGCAGCGGCAGGTATTCCAGCGGAATTTGAATAATTTTGCCACGGGGAACAACGCTTTTAAACTCGAACAGTTTTCGCAAGATTCAGCCAAACTGGCTGGCACTTTTCGAGACAAAGCAGACGAGGCATTTAGAACCTACGAGAAAGCTGAACAACTCGGAACTCTGATTCTGCTTGGTTCTCTGTTGGCATCAGCGATTATCGCCACCTTACTGGCAATATACACCAGCAGGGCGATCGCCCGACCACTACAAGCCGCCACCTTCATCGCTCAGCGAGTGTCAGAAGAATCGAACTTTGACCTGCAAGTACCCGTTACCACCTCCGACGAAGTAGGAATGCTGGCAATTTCGATCAACGAACTGATCCAAAGAGTCGCGGAATACACGGAAGACTTGCAAGAAGCAAAAATAGCAGCCGAAGCTGCCAACCGCTCGAAAAGTGCATTTCTCGCCAACATGAGCCACGAACTCCGCACCCCCCTAAACGCCATCATCAACTACAGCGAAATGCTGCAAGAAGATGCTCAAGATTCCGGCTCCGAAGACTTTCTCCCCGACTTAGAAAAAATTCAAACCGCAGGCAAACATTTGCTCGACATGATCAGCGATATCCTCGATATTTCTAAAATAGAAGCAGGTCATGTGACGCTTTATTTGGAACACTTCGATGTGGCGACGATGATTGAAGAAGTGATGACTACGGCTCAACCGCTAGTAGAGAAAAAAGGCAATGCTTTAAGGCTGCAAGCAAAAGGCGAACTCGGCATGATGTACGCCGACCAACCGAAAGTCCGGCAAATTCTCCTCAATTTGCTCAGCAATGCTGCCAAATTTACCGAAAAAGGCGTCATTACTATCGAGATAGAAAAAGTTAAAAATGAAAATCCAAAACCTAAGAAAAGGAATAAAAATAAAAATAATGCTGTTAATTCGGGTTCAAACTACAGTTCTCAATTTTTAATTTTTCGAGTCAGCGATACTGGGATTGGGATGACAGACGAACAATTAGAGCAGATATTTAAACCTTTTACTCAAGCTGATCCTTCGACTACTAAGAAGTACGGCGGGACGGGTTTGGGATTGACAATTAGCCAGCGTTTGTGTCAAATTTTGGGTGGCGAAATTAGCGTTGAAAGTGAGAACGGGAAAGGTTCAGTTTTTATTGTCAGTCTCCCGGAACGGGTGGTGATGCAGGCATGAAAACAGTTGACAGTTGGCAGTTGGCAGTTGGCAGTTGGCCGTAGGGGAGCATCTCACGCAAGGCGAATATATCCGTAGGGGCGAAGCATGACCGCAGAAAATATGGGATTATAACTAATAACTTATATGCGGTCATGCTTCTTCAGGCTTCAAAAACCAGATGCACCCGGCCGTAGGGTGCGTCGCCATCAACAATCCCTACAAAGATCAACAATCTCCGAGCGACGCACCTGACAAAATTAATCAGCAGTCATTAGTTGTTGTTATACACTGGAAAAATGGGCAAGTACAGAAACCGCCATATCGGGCGCGGACATCAATAGCTTGATGAATCGATCCCCGAACCCTATAGCATAAATGGAATAAGAATTAAATAACTTACAATTTTAATTATTGTGGGATGGGCGTCCCGCCCGTTCTTTATAGACGGGCGTCCCGCCCATCCCACAAGCTTGTGTAAATTATTTAATTCGCGATCCTAAGTGTAATGAATCAGGCGCGAAGCTGATTTTGACACGGATACACGGATTAATTATTGAGTAATCCTAACATTTTCTTCACTTCGGCTAAAGGCATATAAGGCTGATTTACATCTTCTTCTTTTGCCGCTCTCAAATCGATCAAATCTTCTATATCAGCAATTAATTCTTGCAGTGCTTCAAATTTTTCATAAAGAATCACGGCAAATTCTTTTTTGCCGTTTTTGGTGATAAATTCAGGATGTAATGGAATCATCTATATTTCGTCTCGGCGTTGAAATGTAAATAGTTTTTATATATTTGAGGACTTGAGTCCTCTGATTTTAGGCGGACTAAAGTCCTCACTACAAACCTGCGGACTAAAGTCCTCACTACAAACCTGCGGACTAAAGTCCTCACTACAAATCTATGCTGAAACACAGGGCGGAAATACCTATCTCAATATACGGGAACACCGATCGCCCGATCGCCCTTAACTCTCTACAATGACAACTATACGGGCAATCGAGCCATTGCCTTGACAGCAGTCATGTTTTTGAATTCAGGGAATTAAAATTTATGCAACCAAATAATCCGAACCAATTTACAGAAAAAGCCTGGGAAGCCCTAGCCCGCACTCCAGAAGTGGTCAAAACAGCCCAGCAGCAGCAGCTAGAAAGCGAACACTTGATGAAGGCGTTGCTGGAACAAGAATCGGGACTCGCTAGCAGCTTGTTTAACAAGGCGAAAGTGTCTGTAGCAAAATTGCGCGATCGCACTGATGAGTTTATCAGCCGCCAGCCCAAAATCTCTGGAAGCGGCGGCAATGTTTATCTCGGCCGTTCCCTGGACAGCCTGCTAGACAGGGCTGAAGCTTATCGCAAAGAGTACGGTGATGAATTTATCTCGATCGAGCATTTGATCCTGGGTTACGTTAAGGACGATCGCTTTGGCAAAAATCTACTGCAAGAATTTAAACTAGATGAAGCCAAGCTTAAAGACATCATCGCCCAAGTCCGGGGGAACAACAAAGTGACAGACCAAAATCCAGAAGGCAAATATGAAGCGCTGGAAAAATACGGCCGAGATTTGACAGAAGCCGCGCGTCAAGGCAAACTCGATCCGGTAATCGGACGAGATGACGAAATCCGCCGCACGATTCAAATTTTGAGCCGCCGCACCAAGAACAACCCCGTACTGATTGGGGAACCGGGAGTTGGCAAAACTGCGATCGCCGAAGGACTCGCCCAACGAATTATTACCGGAGATGTGCCGCAATCTCTCAAAGACAGACAATTAATTAGCTTAGATATGGGCGCGTTAATTGCCGGTGCAAAATTCCGGGGAGAATTTGAAGAACGCTTGAAAGCCGTGCTCAAAGAAGTTATGGATAGCAACGGCAAAGTCATCCTATTTATAGATGAAATTCACACCGTTGTCGGCGCCGGCGCCAGCCAAGGATCGATGGATGCTGGCAATTTGCTCAAACCGATGTTGGCGAGGGGCGAATTGCGCTGTATCGGCGCTACAACTCTCGACGAATACCGCAAGTATCTCGAAAAAGATGCGGCCTTAGAACGCCGTTTTCAACAAGTTTATGTCGATCAGCCGACAGTTGAAGATACTATTTCGATTTTGCGGGGTTTGAAGGAACGGTACGAAGTTCATCACGGCGTTAAAATTTCCGACAATGCGTTAGTGGCGGCGGCTACTTTGTCAACTCGATATATTAGCGATCGCTTCCTTCCCGACAAAGCCATTGATTTAATGGACGAAGCGGCGGCTAAACTCAAAATGGAGATTACTTCCAAGCCGGAAGAACTAGACGAAATCGATCGCAAGGTTTTGCAGCTAGAAATGGAAAGACTGTCGCTGCAAAAAGAAAGCAATGCTGCATCGATCGACCGTTTAGAAAGACTGGAAAAAGACTTAGCAAATCTCAAGGAACAGCAAAGCGGTTTGAACGCACAATGGCAATCGGAAAAAAGTGTCATCGACAGCATTCAAAAGATTAAAGAACAGATTGATAAGGTTAATATTGAAATTCAACAAGCTGAGTTAAAATACGACCTTAACCGCGCTGCTGAGTTGAAATATAGCAAATTAACAGAGTTGCAAAAAAAACTGGAAGAAGCGGAAGCTAAACTGACAGCAAGTCAAATTACAGGTAAAACTCTGCTGCGGGAAGAAGTCACCGAATCTGATATTGCCGAGATTATTTCTAAGTGGACGGGAATTCCGATTAGCAAGTTAGTTGAATCGGAAATGCAGAAACTTTTGCACTTGGAAGATGAACTGCACAAGCGGGTAATTGGGCAGGATGAAGCGGTGACGGCGGTTGCAGATGCAATTCAACGATCGCGCGCGGGATTGTCCGATCCCAACCGCCCGGTGGCGAGTTTCATCTTCCTCGGCCCCACGGGCGTTGGTAAAACCGAGTTGGCGAAAGCATTAGCATCATACCTGTTTGACACCGAAGAGGCGATCGTCCGCATTGATATGTCGGAATACATGGAGAAACACGCAGTTTCGCGCTTAATTGGTGCGCCTCCGGGATACGTCGGCTACGACGAAGGTGGACAATTAACTGAGGCTGTGCGCCGCCGTCCGTATTCGGTAATTCTATTCGATGAAATCGAGAAAGCGCACCCGGATGTCTTCAATATCATGCTGCAAATTCTGGATGACGGCCGCGTTACGGATGCTCAAGGTCACACGGTTGACTTTAAGAATTCTGTGATTATTATGACATCGAATGTCGGCTCTCAATACATTTTAGATGTGGCGGGAGATGAGGAACAAATGCGGAGTCGGGTGATGGAGGCGATGCGGGCTACTTTCCGCCCGGAATTCTTGAACCGGATTGATGAGATGATTATCTTCCACGGTTTGAGTAAGGCCCAATTGCGGCAGATTGTGCTGTTGCAAGTTAAGCGGTTGGAAAAACGTTTAGCCGATCGCAAAATGTCTCTGAAATTGTCGGAATCTGCGATCGACTTCTTAGCCGAAATCGGTTACGATCCGGTGTACGGTGCGCGCCCATTGAAGCGTGGAATCCAGCGCGAATTGGAAACGCAAATGGCGAAGGGTATTTTGCGGGGAGATTTTGTTGACGGCGATACCATTTTTGTCGATATCGAGAATGAAAGGTTGGCGTTTAAGCGGCTACCGGCGCAGTTGGTGACTGCGAAATAATCTTAGTAGGGTGGGCTGCGGCTCACCTTATTTTTTTTGCCGCAGATGTAGGCTGATAGACGCGGATGGACGCGGATAGGATTGGGCGCGATCGCGCTTAAGTGCGATCGCTTCTAGATTCATCCTTTTTCAACTCTTGACGCTCTCGAACAGATTTAGTCAGCAGGTACGTTGCCAAACTGCTAACGCTTTTTATGGGCGGGCTAGAAGCCCACCCCACAAGAAATAATTTTTATTGTGGAACAGGCCGGAAAGCCTGTTGCGATGTGAGTTTAACCGCCACTAAAGCCATTCGTTGCACTCCTAAACATCTCAAAACAGTCCACCTTACGCTGTGGCGATCGCTTAAGTGCGATCGCTTCTAGATTCTTCCTTTTTCTGCTCTTGGCGATCTCTGACAGCTTTAGCTGCCACATGGGAAAGCAGGTTTGCGAGGGTTCTATCTTCCTCTTCGGCCCATTCAGAAAGGGCTTGATGAACGTCTTCTGGCAGTGTAACTGTGACTCGCATTCGTGAAGGCATTGGCTGGCATGGTTTTACTTCAACTGTCTTCAATTTTACACTCTCACGTCATTAGATAATTTTTGTGTCACTTGATGTTAAAAACATCGAATTATGCTATAAGTGTATATAGGGTTAAGACCCTAAAACGTCAGAAGCCAGCCCCTTACTGTGGAAGGTTCCGGGCTGGCTCTGGCTCCAAAAATATCAATGGAGACGAGTTCTATGTTGACCAAAGAGCGAGACGCAAGCCCCTGGCTTTAGACATGGGGATAAGTCGGTAGCGGTTTCAACCGCCTTCTGTATTTAACAAAGCTTAATAAAGAAT
>NZ_JAEQCB010000265.1:0-3865 GCF_020738785.1 Microcoleus sp. PH2017_05_CCC_O_A
GTTGTCATTGCCGCCAAGTCCGTAGATAGTGTCGTTGCCACCCAGTCCGTTAATCGACTCGGGGATGCTGCTGCCCATGATGAAATCGGCATTGTTACCGCCATTGAGAGTGTTTTGGACGGGGTTGGGGGTGATGGTAGCAGAGTTTAATTCCGGGGCGCTGACGCCATCGAGCAAACAATTATCTGTGCCCGGTATCGGAGTCGGAGTTGGTGCCGGTGTCGGCGTGGGGGCGGGTGTGGGTGTCGGAGTTGGAGTTGGTGCCGGTGTCGGCGTGGGCGCAGGTGTGGGTGTCGGAGTCGGAGTTGGTGCGGGTGTCGGAGTTGGGGCGGGTGTGGGTGTCGGAGTCGGAGTTGGTGCGGGTGTCGGAGTTGGGGCGGGTGTAGGTGTCGGAGTTGGTGTAGGAGTCGGCGTGGCTGTCGTTGTGAATTCAAAAGCGCCGATATCGACGATCGCACTGCCGTTACCATCACCATCTTGGGGGCGAGTCACACCGCGCTGATCCTTAGCTGGCGCGCCTGCACCTGTACCTGTGTCAATGGCGGGGCTTCCGGCTAGCAGCGGCAGCACGAAAGCGCCGTTAATATTTTGCAAAGGGCCGAGTTTCGGATCTGCGATCGTCACCTTTGCCGTAGCGTTATTGTCGTTAGGATCGCCTGTCGTAAGTTTAGCGGGAAACTGAAGATTATTCCCGCCATCAATTAGTTCTCTGCCAGTTTGGAATTTAACTTTAAAAGGATTGCCAGCCGTGTTGCTATCAAAAATCGAATTCTTGACAGTAATTGGCTGATTTCCAAAAGTTGCAATACCTCCCGAAAACTCTCCAGCGGTGTTCTTGGCAAAAGTCGAATTGACGATGTTAGTCGAAAAGGCATCTTTGTTACCGACAACTATTCCGCCGCCTTGTTTAGCAGCCGTGTTGCCGGAAAATGTACTATTGACAATGTTGATATTACCCTCTTCTCCCAGCCACAAGCCACCACCGTTATCATCGGCTGTGTTGTTTGCAAAGGTGGTATTTGTCACTGTCAAATCTACATTTCCGTGGCGAACTCCACCACCAGAACCTCCCTGACCCGCTGCATTTTTGATAGCCTTGTTGTTAATAAAAGTGCTATTTTCCAAAACTACTTTGTCTTGGTTATAACCAAACAAAAAGGCTCCACCTCCTTCTCCTGTCCCGATATTGCCGTCAAAAGTGCTGCCTCGGATGATAATGTTGCCAGGAGTAGGGCCTGGTGTTGCATTGGGGCCAGAAGCATTAGCGCCATCGACGTAAACTGCCCCGCCAACGCCTTTATCTGTGCGGTTGCCAGTGAATTTCGAGTTTTCGATCGTCATGCTGCCCAACAGGTTATTCACAGCCCCGCCATAGCTGCCTTTGTTGTTGGTAAATTCGCTATCTCTGATATTCAGAACACCGCCGCTTTTAGTGGCGATCGCCCCGCCGCCGCGTTCGGTATTGCTAGCCAAAGAACCGTCATTGCCGCTAAACTTGCTGTTAATTACTGTTGTGGTGCTGCGGAAACCCGTGTAAACGCCACCGCCGAAACCGGCAACATTATTGTTGACTTGGCAATTTTCTAAAGTTAAAGTGCTGTTACCGCCAGTTTGAATGCCGCCGCCGCTGCTAGTCGCCTCATTATTCGGATCGGTTCCCGAAACTTTGCCGTCGGCAACAATCAGGTTTTTTAGAGTAACATTGGTGGAACCTTCGGTGAGGATTACCCGCGAAGTGTTGTTGCCACTGATGGTTAAATTGCTAGCAGCACTTGCATCAATTGTCAAGTTTTTGTTGATGACAAGTTGACCGGAAGTGAGGGTAATTTTTTGATTGGCCAGAGAGGAGGCAAATTGAATAATATCGCCGGCTGCTGCGGAGGCGATCGCGCTTCTCAATGAACCGGCACCGCTATCATTAGCGTTGGTAACGGTAACAGTGGCTAAAGTCCCTTGGTAATCCGCCATTGCTTCTGGAGTCAAGGCTAGCGGTGCTTCAATATCACCCTTGGTAAACTCCAAATTCCAGTTACCACCGCGGCCAGTGCGATCGCTAGATGCCGCAATATCAGCCCCGGTTAACTCCGAAAGGCGATCGACAAAATTAGCCCCATCACCCGCCGCCACATCGCAACCGTAAAGCATGATATCAGCGCGATCGCTCAATGCCGTGCGCCACCCTTCCAACTGGCTTGCATACTGCGGCAAATTATCCGAATTCAGCGTCGCCGAACCTAGCTGCAAACTGCCAGAATTCCCGTGAGAAAAAATGTGAACTTGGTCTACAGTTCCCCCCGCAGCAGCAATGGTTTGCAGTTTCGCAGTAATTTGCTCGACTCCGTTGCTATTTTTATCTAAAATGATTGTCTCAGAATTTGCGATCGCGCCGCCCGCCAAAGTTTGATAGTCATCTAAGTCCGAGTCAATGAAGACAAGAGATTTAGGACGAGAATTGCCGAGAACAGACTGTGAATCAATACTGGTAAAAGTTGAGTTCATTTTTCATACCCATGATGATGTTTGCTATTTGCTGGTAAATGACCTTGAAGTCCTTCAACAGTTGACAGTTGACAGTTGACAGTTGACAGTTGTAGGGGCAGTGCCCCCGTGAGAGCCCTCTTAGTTGACAGTTGACAGTTGACAGTTTGAGAGCGACCTCTACCTATAATGAAGAGGATTGGATTAATGAATAGTCTGACTTTAATTGCTTCCTCAAATGTAGAGACTTTCAGCCAATTTTTTCTGGTAAAATATACATTCTGAAAACCCCCGGATTGCTAAAAAACTTCGTGAAAGCATGGGGGAACTAGAATCAAGAGAATTTCTGGTTTTTCTCCATGATTTAAATCAGAAAAATACATTCAGACAGAATTATTGCTATGTGGCGATTGCTTTGATTTCAATGGGTGCATCTGGGTTTCGCAAATATCTGTGTAGGGGCGAAGCATGACCTCCGTGAATATGAGATTATAACTAATAACTTATATGCGGTCATGCTTCGCCCTCTTCAAAAACTAGATTCACCCGATTTCAATTAACCGCAGAGGATGTAATGTCAATCCAGAGAAGAGCTGCTGCGGTTCCAAATTACTGATTGACCTAAAACCCTAAAATCTGCTCTCAAGGTCTGTCAATTTGAGGTATTTGCCGATCGCGAAAAGTTCCCAAAAAATCCGAAATTCCAGTAACTAACAGTAGGGTACCCAGCGGGAGGAAATCCTCAGTCTTTAGTCAAAACATTCAGCCCGCCGGGCACCCTACCCGATGTTTTGCCGATAGTAAGGTGCGCGTCGCGCACCCTACCAGAGGCAGTTAGATTGTTACCTGAGTGAAATCGCCAGCGCTGAGAGTACCGGGTACACCGTTAAGCTTCGCTAACAATTGATTGGTACCCGTCACGCTAATCAAAGTTTGATTGCTGCTAGACGCAATGCTGAGTTGATTGAAACTCAAACCGGGAGCCAACCCAATTAAATCCTCGCCCTTGCGGAAATCAGTAATGATGTCACTACCCAAACTTTGATTTAGGAAAAACACATCACTTCCCGAACCGCCAGTCAAAGTATCATCTCCTATATCCCCGGAAAGGAAATCGGAACCAGCACCGCCAGCAAGGAGATCGTTACCCTTACCGCCGAAAAGCGTATCGTTACCGGCGTCACCGCAGAGGACATCGTTTTCATTGTTGCCGAGCAGGAAGTCGTTGCCAATACCGCCATCGAGACTGTCGTTGTCTTTGCCGGCGTAAATCGTGTCATTTCCTGCTCCACCAAACAGCAAGTCTGTACCTTCATTACCAAACACAAGATCGTTGCCGTTGCCAGCATTAATTGTGTCATTTCCTAAGTTGCCTAACAGGTTGTCG
>NZ_JAEQCB010000266.1:0-5823 GCF_020738785.1 Microcoleus sp. PH2017_05_CCC_O_A
CAAATAGTCTCGTGCGATCGCCCGAGTTGCGGACAAAGCTACCCAAATAGTCAAGGATGGGTAGCTTTGTCCATAAATTAAGTTACAGTTTCAAACCCCTACAGCCTTGTCCCTACAGATCCGGCTGCCGAATGCCGAATACTGCTAGGTTTTTGGCTCAAACTTGTAACCTACTCCCCGGACGGTTTGAATCATTGAGATTTGGTTGGTATCTGGTTCAATTTTGCGGCGAATTTGACCGATATGGACATCCACCACGCGATCGGCTCCCACATACTCGTAGTCCCAGACTTCTTGCAGCAATTCCGATCGCCTCCATACGCGACCGGGTTTGCTTGCCAAACAGTACAGCAGGTCGAATTCTAAAGCCGTCAAAGCAACTATCTGACTGTCGAGAATTACCTCGCGCCGGACGGGATCTATTAGTAGCTCTCCAAAGGTCAGACTTTGTTGTTGAGCCGGAGTAACAAGGCGTTTGCGCTTCAAAATTGCTGCAACGCGAGCTCCAATCTCTACAAGACTAAAAGGTTTAGTAATGTAGTCGTCAGCGCCTTCGGCAAACCCTTTCATTTTGTCAGCTTCATCGGTTCGGCTGGTCAGCATCAACACAAACACGCCCGTCCGTTTTTGCATCTCTTGACAGAGTTTGTAGCCAGTAGTATCGGGTAAATTTACATCTAGAACTACTAAGTCAGGATTGAGTTGCTCAAATAATTCCAGACCAGTCTGACCGTCTCCGGCCGACTCAACTTGATAACCTTGCTGGCTCAAAAAACGGTGAATTAAATTTCGGATTGCCGGGTCGTCATCAACCACAAGGATTTTTACAGGGGCCATGACCACAACTTTGTTTGAAGAATTAGGCAAGAAGATTCAGCCATAATAATAGAAAACTGGATACAAATCTCGAAAAAATTGAGCTTTTATATAGTTGTAGCCATATTTATAGCCATACTTATAACCTACGTAAGATTTCAGGCAATAAATCTCCAGGTACTTTGGATAAGGCTAGATTTTGGCCTTGCAGCCCACATTCGCTATAGAAAGCTCTAATCGTTTTCACAATATAACTCAATGCAGTTTGCCGGGAATCGGCAGCTTGAGAGTTTGGCGGGGCTTGCAGGTTAAGTTTATCTCCATATGTTAACCCTTTGTCGTTGAGATGTTGTCCCCATTCGGCACACACTTGCAACTGGTGGTGCAGTGCTGCTTCTAGATGGCTGGTTTGGGCGGCTTTGTTGGTGGCGAAATCTTGGTCTGTGGCTAGTTGATAGTGGGCTAGTCCGAGATTGTTGCGGGCGGCCCAGGTGTCAAAGGTGAGTTGGGTTCGATCGAGCTGGCCGGCGATATCCAGTGCAGCTTCGTAGGCGGTAATCGCCTGCTGTAAAGATTCCGTCCGGGCCTGTTTCTGCTGGAACTGGTTCCCCAAATGCCAATAAGCGGTACCGAGATTGTTGTAGGTGGCTGCTGCTGCTGCGGGTACCAATTCTCGGGTGCGGTATTTCAAGGCTTCGCGGTAGGCATCAATCGCCCTGACTAACAAGAGTTCTGAGGGTTCGTGCTGGGCGAGGTTCCAGCAAGCGGTACCGAGGTTGTTTTGGACTCCGGCATAGTTGAGCGGTTCTCGATCGGGACTGTAACAGCAAAGGGCTTGGGTGTAAGCGGCGATCGCGCTTTTGAGATAGACGATCGGCTGACCATCTTGAGCTAAATTCCAGTATGCTGTCGCCAAATTATTCTGAGCCGCCGCGTACTGCTGGGGCTCCGCCGCCGGGTCTAAATCTAGTAGCGCTTGTTGGTAAGCTGCAACTGCTTGCTGCAAGTTCTCTGTCTTATCTTGATAGCGGGCTAAATCTGCCGAAGCGATGCCCAAATTTTTGTTTAATCTCACGCGGGTTTGGGGTGCGCTGTCGGCATCTGTGCGGTTCAAACCTTCAAGGTAGAGGGCGATGCTGCGTTCGAGGCAGGATACCGGATCGGCTGCGTTATGCTGCTGCGTGCGATCGCGCGACAGCATCCAGTAGAAAGTACCGAGATCGTTGATCAGATCGGAAATTGGCGGTAGGCTGTGGGACTCCTCGGCGTACTGAGTTAAGTTTTGTGTCAATTGGGAAATTAGCCGCGCGCATTCCTCGGTTAGTGGTTGATTTTCCTGGGAGTTGTCGTCGAGTTCCAGGTATGCAATCACTTGCTCGATCGCGCGAATGGCAATTGTCAGGTTTTGCGGGGAGGAATCTCCGCCCAGAATCCGATCGCGGTAGTAATTTCCCAAACTGTGATAAGCCAAAGCCAAAGCTTCGGAACAGCACTCATGTTCTTGCAGCAATGCAATATATTGCAGGGTTTGCAGCGGCAGAAAATTGTCTTCCGATGCGGGATTATCTTCTACTTCCAACTCCTGAGAAGCCGCTGCTAGCACCAAATCTGCCAGTTCGACGGATTTAGAATCTGTTGTGGCGGGTTCAGAATCGGGAATGGGAGATGGGGAATCGGGAATTGGGGATGGGGAATCGGGAATGGGGGATGGGGAATCGGGAATGGGGGATGGGGAATCGGGAATGGGGGATGGGGAATCGGGAATGGGGGATGGGGAATCGGGAATTGGGGATGGGGAATCGGGAATTGAGGATTCTTCAGAAGACTTTAAATATTTTAAAAGTTGGTCGCCATAGTCTCCGTTGTCCCGCAAGTTTCCGAAGTTTTCCGAGTGTCCGAAGTCTTCCGAGTGCCCGAAGTCGCCCTTAGCTGGAGTTGGTTCGCCTTCAAACTCAAATACTCCGGTGCGCCATTGCCAAAATTCCGGGGCCGATTGCTCGATCGAACTCAACCAAGGGCGCGACACCCACAGCAACAGAGTAGATTCGCACATTTGCAGGTTTGCTTCGATGTCTCTCAAATAGCTCAGGAACGACCACTGCACGGCTGGTGAGTGCCTGGTCAGGTGTTCGGCCCCGAGAATTTGAAATCCCGGCAAACGGCTGTAGCTGCCGCCGTTTCGGGGCAGTGGGTGTTGAGTCAGCCATGCGGCGATCGAGTCCCAAGGATTGGGCTCGCTCACGTCGAGTTCCAAACTGACAAATCGGGGATAGTCGATCGGGTAGGGACGAGAAATCGAGTCGGCGCCCTCGGCGGCTAATTCTGCCTGCAAGCGGGCCGCCAGACAGTCCCGCAAACACAGGTCGTCGCAGGCGGCAATAAAAATTTGACGGCGTAAGTTGAGGTCGATCGCCTGTTTCAAGCGTTGATAGATCTGCTTGTTCGAGCTAGAAACTTTTTGGGAAGGAATAGACATCACGGTCTGGCGATTTTAGATTTTAGATTTTAGATTTTAGATTTGGGAATGTAGATTTGGGAATGTAGATTGTAGATTTTAGATTTGGGATTGTAGAGTTGAAATCGCTCCTAACTCGCAACACCGACGAGTTCGGCAGTCAATCGCACCGTTGATGACCTGCATGATTGTAGATTTTCAATTAGCAATTTTTTTATATTTGTGACGATTCCGTCTGATTAATTGCAACGATCGCCCCTGAACCTGAACGCCGAAAGGAAAAAACCCTATTTCTGCTTGTCTTGTTTAGTCTTCCAGCTCGCTCGGCACGCTTCAGGACTGTTGCAACTATAGCGGATCAAGCTCTCATATTCGCGGACGTTGTTGGGAAGAGAGCCCTCTTGGTTTCAGTGGTTATATAACCTGTCAGTCATACCTCACCTTTTTGAGAAAGGCTATATCCATTGGTTGGGAAACATGGTTTGTTGAATGATTATTTAAAATAGCGATTTGAAGCAGCTTTGAGTGTCAGGTCAGTTTTTACACAGAAGCAGCCACAAACACCAAACCGGCTACTAACAGCGCGGCGGCAACACCCAGGATGATGTAGTTCCGTTGCTGGTTCTTGTTGGGAGGTACGGCGTCGTACATCTTCGGCTCTTTGGCAAAGTTGTTCAAGCGTCCGTCTTCTTCGGTAGTATAAGGCATTGGCAACAATCCTCAATATTTTTGATTGCCATCACTTTACCAAAAAACGCTATCAAATCGCCGCCCTTAAGTTCGGGAATTTATTTTGAGGTGACAGTACCTGTTTCGGGAGAAGAGGCGATCGCGTAATCTTTGACCGGCATTCTTCCTGCTAAGTACGCTAAACGTCCCGCTTCTGCGGCCATTCCCATTGCTTTGGCCATTGCCGGAGAATTCTGAGCATTGGCGATCGCGGAATTAATCAAAAGTGCATCAGCGCCCATTTCCATGGCTTGGGCCGCTTCGCTGGGAGTGCCGATCCCTGCATCCACCACCACAGGGATATTCACCGTGTCAATAATGATTTGAATATTGGCAGCATTATTGATCCCTTGCCCCGAACCGATGGGCGAACCTAAAGGCATGACAGTCGCACAACCGACTTCTTCTAGGCGTTTTGCTAGCAGCGGATCGGCATTGATGTAAGGCAAAACGGCAAAACCTTCTTTGACTAATTGCTCTGCGGCGTGCAAAGTGCCGATCGGATCGGGCAGCAAATATTTAGCATCCGGAATCACTTCTAACTTAACAAAATTATTATCTTCCTGCCCTAAAAGCTTCGCCATTTCCCTGCCCAAACGAGCCACTCTAACCGCCTCATCCGCCGTTTGACAACCGGCAGTATTCGGCAGCATCCAAATTTTAGTCCAATCAAGAGCCTCTGCCAATCCTTCATGACCGGGAGCATTTGTTTGCACTCGCCGCACAGCCACAGTCACAATTTCGCATCGGCTAGCGTTGACACTTTGCTGCATTTCGGCAATGCTGCGATATTTTCCCGTCCCCGTCATCAAGCGAGAATGAAAAGTTTTGCCAGCAATCACCAGAGGTTTATCAAAAGATGGAGTTGCTGTATCTACTGGATAGCCAAAAATACTATACTCAAGTGCCTCTTTCCATTGTTCTCTACCGCCCAACATCTCTTCCAGTTGCAAACCTTCTTTATTTGTCAGCTCATCACGAGTAACTGCATAAACAATTTGCCCAACTGTAATCAATTTCGCCTCTCGCGGCATATTATTTTTTAAGCCGGTTTGTATAACTTCTTCAAATTCATTAAAAACGTCTTCCATTTCCCCATTCCTCCCTAGTAATCTGTTGTACTTCTTCGCTGTTGAATACTAATATAATATTCTGGATAAGTTGTCTTTCGTCCGAATAAAAAGCTTTTCTGATGCCATCGTTTATCTTCCAAAATTCATAACTATCTCGGTTGATGTGAATAATAACGGCTGCTGCACCTTGATTCTTTGCCCTGCTGATTCCTTCTTGAAGTCGGTATCTGATGTTTTTAGTAGATTTTGTCAACTCCTTAAATTCGGAAATCTCACCGTCAATCTCAGCATCTGGCGTTCTGCTATACAAATCCTAGACAAGTCTAGACATTTGCTTCTTACTTCATCGGGAGCATGGGAGCGGTTATCCCTCCGTAAGCTTTCACGATGAAAGCCAAGCGCGATAAATTAATTGCTGCGTTCAAATCCCTGTCCATCGAATGACCACAACTTTCACAGTCGTAGGTTCTTTCTTTTAGGGGCATATCTTGAATATGTCCGCAGTTTGAACAGGTTTTACTCGAAGGGAACCAGCGGTCGGCAATGATTATTTCACAGCCAAACTTTTTAGCTTTGTATTCTAGCTGACGTTTGAATTCATAGAATCCACAGTCAGCGATAACTTGAGCTAGTTTGTGATTAGCTAGCATTCCCGAAACATTCAAATTTTCTACTACTATCGTTGCGTGGTTTTTGCCTAAGTAAGTAGTAATTTGATGGAGAGTATTTTTTCTGAGATTCGCTACCGCT
>NZ_JAEQCB010000267.1:0-4545 GCF_020738785.1 Microcoleus sp. PH2017_05_CCC_O_A
TTATTCCTGTAGTTTTAGGACTGTGGACTAAAATTACTAACGTAGATGTCTAACATTGACTACTTTTGGGTAGCTTTGTCCATGTTTTTACGAGCGGTAAATTCACTTAAGGAATAAGAATTAAATAACTTACAATTTTTATTCTTCTTGTGGGATGGGCGTCCCGCCCGTCCTTTCTGGACGGGCGGGACGCCCATCCCACAAATATGTGTAAATTATTTAATTCGCGATCCTAAATGAAACGTAAAATACAGCTTGCACTCAAGCTGGCTCTGTTGCTCTTCTTCCTTCCTTTTAGATTAAGTGAACTGTTTGATGCCTTCTTGCTTCTTCATTCTGCTTGGTGACGTTCTTGCAAGTAATTTTGCGACAGGGGAGTCCGTACCGCCGGCAGTAACTCTTCTGGTTTCGTGCCTCGTTGCTGTGAGTGCCGCCACCCAAACAAGCCAGCACTCACAGCAACGGGGAACAAGCAAAGCATCACTACCAGACATTTTTGCAATCCCGATTGTTTGAACGATTTCGGAGTCGGTGTAGTTACCCGAGTTGCTTGGATCGCCGCCGACTCAGAATTAGGAATAGAGTTCGGTGAATTAGCAGCAGAAGACCGATCGCTCTGGTGAACCCAATCCCTGCGATCTTTTAATTGGTCGGGAAAATATTCCCAGACTTCGCCGTCATCTGTGTCTGACTCCTGCGGTTGATTGGCTGCGGTTGGCGGGTATGGGGCGATCGTCGAGAGTCCAGACGGCGCCTTCCATTCTGTGGCCGCTCCCGCCGGCGGCGTTCCCGGTAGGATTAAATTTGGCACCGGAGAACCGGATGGCCCGCTTTGGGCTGGGGCGCCCGTCAGATAGCCGTCAAAGTCCGGGTGCTGGTAGAGAATCGGCAAAGCCCAGTATAACTGGTGAGAACCGTAGGCAGAAATTAGTCCCGCCCTGGCCCGACTCAGGCTGAGATCGACTGGATAGCCTTGATTCAGGTTGCGGTAAAACAGTCGCGTCAGAGTTAGGGCTACATCGTCGGGAATGCTTTCTGCCATTGCTAGCACTGCCGGAATGCCCCGCTTGATTAAGGCTGCGGTTAAATTGCGTTCCGAACTGTCCTCGCCGATGTCTGAGGGGTCGCCGTAGGCCCCGCGGCAGGAATTGAACACGGCCATCTGAATGCCGTTGTTAACCAGCAATCCGGCTAAGTCGTCGCCGCTCAAGGTTTCGGTTAACCCGGTGCGGCTGCTGACTAGGTAGAGTTCGCCACCTCTGGAACCTAAGTTGCTGTGGCCTGCGTAGTGCAAGACTTGGTAGTGTCCTTGTTCTAGGGCTTGAGTAAGCTGTTCTCGATCGGGCTGTTCGAGAATCGTCAGTTGAATTTCGGAGTGTGGGCCGTTTTTGAGGGGATTAGCGCTCCGGTTTTGCAGTTCTTGTTGCAAGTGGAGCGCTTCTCGTTTGAGCTGCAAGCTGTCTCGATCGCTCGGAGAGGCGATCGCCACTAAAATTTTTAGCGGGCCGCTGCTGGGTACCACCCGGGTTTGTTTGAACAAACTTGTACCTGGTTGGTAGCGGGAAAACACGACATCGGTGCCGGTTGCTAAAGGGCGATCGCCCGCGTGCAGCACTTCCCACGGCAGCCGCGGCAAGTGCCTGCCTTTGAGTCCCAGGCGCAGTTGCAGCACTTCTCGGCGGTGCTGGGCGATGCCTTGAGCGCAAGTCCAGCTATCGCGCAAGTTTCCTTGAAACAGTCCGCTGTATAATTGTTGCCCCAGGGCTACTAAATTCGGCGCTGAGTTTTTTGTCGATCGCCCTGTGCGACCGGCAGCACCAGTTCCTTGGAACACGCCCACCATCGGGTCATTCATCAGTTGAGCAGACAGTGCCAGCCATTGGTCGATCGGCCAGCGGACTTGTTGCTCTGCTAAGGGTACACCGGGTGCAACCTTTTCTGTCCGCACTAGATATTCGTCGTCCCCAACTGGGGTGACTGAGAGTTTAAATTCTTGGCTCACCAATTTAGCGCCCCCCCGCCTCAAGTCTGAATGTGCCTGCGTTTTTGCAGCTAGCAATCGCGATCGGCAAACTAATTTTTACTCTTTCAATCAAAGTTTCTGAATGCGCTTCCCCCGATCGGGCGATCGCTGGGATCAAATATATTTGTTCAAACACTTTGAGGCTATAAAACTTGTACTTTAATAACAGTTTATTAGTTTTGATTGCCCTATGGCTTGGTGAAAGCCGAATTTTCTCCAATCTTGCTATTTTGAACATTTTGCACCTCTACCGCAGACCCCTTTACATTCGTCGGAAACTTGAGTTTGTCATTGCTCAGTAAAGTTAAATAGGAGGCACTTTACCAGGCGGATCTCTAGTTCTTATTAAGATTACTTCAGCTATCGCCCACCTGTTTCAGGGCAATATCGCAGGCAATTTTGAGTAAATTTTTGGCGGTAGCGATCGATCGCTGTGTCCTCACCACTTATCCTCTACCATCAACCCCCCATTTCAAATCTTGATTTTGTGTCAATTAATGAATTGGTCAGCCGGCGAGTCCTCATCCGTAAGCCCTGAGTCCTCATCCATAAGCCCTGAGCGGCGATCGCTAATCGATAGAGCGACCCTCTAAAATTCCTCATCGATTATTGCTAATTTACCGCTTCTATGTTAATGTTATTTTTTTGTTTAACTGTCTTAATCTAGCTAAAGTGAAGCAGGAAAAATAAAGTCAAGTGTCCGAGAAGTTTTCAGAATACAACTGCTATCGAATATTCCAGCCCTTTCCAGCAACCAGGATTTTTCTCATCTAGAGGACTGAGCCTCATCCAGCCTCTTTTTCGGTGAAATATTGGGAAAAGGCAACCATAAACTTACAAATAAACCGGGTTTATCGTGTCCACCACGGGTCATTTGCGCTCAAAATGCCGATCGAGCTTGTAATTTTAACCAAAAACAATGCCACTTTTCAGTTGACAGTTGACTGTTGACAGTTGACTGTTGACCGCTTGAGGGCTACCTCTCCATAAAAGGAAGAGGATTGAAACAGTGAAGAATTTTGTTTTATTTCCCCCTAAAAGGAGGAGGATTTAAACCCATTCTTCTTGGCAAAAATTAATGCAATTGTAGGCAAGGTTCAAGACAATACAAAATCTGTCATTACTAATCTCAAATTTAAAATCTCAAACCTAAAATCGTATAAATTATGTGTTTATTGCTATGTGTTATAGAATTTTACAAGAAAGAATTAGTCGAAAGCCGGAACCCGGAGCGGGAGAAATTAAAATCAGGCTATTCATTACTCCAATACTCGGACTTTTCGGTAGAGGCCGCTCTCAAACTGTCAACTGTCAACTGTCAACTGTCAACTGTTGAAAATCTGTATTGAGCCAGATATTATTGGGCGGAGTTGCTAGCATTTTTTCTAAAATACAAAATCTTATCAGTTCGCGAGGCTGGCTCGAATTCAGATAAACTTATACGACAGAAAATTAAAACAAATATTTGCCGGGGCGAATCATCTAATTTATTTATTAATCATCGGGAACTAAAATTAGGAGCGTACAGTCACTGGCAAAAGAGATGCAAATCCTAAGTCAGGGAAGGATTTGTCAGAGCTGGGAGTGTTA
Organism: Microcoleus sp. PH2017_05_CCC_O_A; assembly: GCF_020738785.1. Taxonomy (NCBI): domain Bacteria; kingdom Bacillati; phylum Cyanobacteriota; class Cyanophyceae; order Oscillatoriales; family Microcoleaceae; genus Microcoleus; species Microcoleus sp. PH2017_05_CCC_O_A. The sequence continues at coordinate 3,614 of NZ_JAEQCB010000267.1, forward strand.
CAAAAAGTTAAGGCAACTAGGCTCGATCGCAGGAAAAGCAAGGTAAAATTTGGGTAATAAAGGTTTTGGGTAGTTATGTGGGAGTTGTCAGTTGCGAGTTTACATTCTGCAGCTTACTGTAGAAATTACGGAGAAAGTCACAAGCGTTTTGCGCTGTGGCACAACTCTTGCGGTGTATGTGGCGGATCAATTATTTTTGGTGCACCATTGCAGAAGATAAAACTCGCAACTGATGGAAATAACCCCTTGCAGTTTAAATAGCATCTATAAACAGAAAGGTCGGAGATCGGCGGCTCTAGCAGGCGAAAGTATGAAATTGTAAAATTATGCTTCTGCTATATCCTCCTTGCTGATAAACTGACTCTAAGAAACTTAGCCCTTTTTTGGAAATATCAAAGATGGAAGAAGAAATGTTGTTAGAAAATGTATCGGGAACACTTTTTCCCGATCGAGATGAAACAGAAATTTCTGACCTGAAAAAAACCAGTTTGTTTTCACCGATCGCCCTGGATGATGAGCAGCCAAAACTCGTGTTTTCCGCCAGCGAACTCGATCGACTCGCCGATTTTCGGGATGCTAGTGCTATCAATTCCGATAGCGGGTTAGGCAAGTTAGTCGGCAAAGTTCCGAATCCGCCTCCTCCTAAAGACACATCCCCCAAAGTTGCTGATGATAGCAGCAAAATGGCTGAATTGAGCGGCGTACCCGAAGAAGGTACAGGCAACAAAAATGACAAAAATGACAAAAAAGATAACAGCGGCAGCGATCCCCAGACGATCGAAGGTACTGATGGCGATGACATAATTGTTGCCACGGGCGCTAACCAGTCGCTCTACGGCAAAAGAGGCAAAGACAAACTCAAAGGAAAGAGTGGCAAAAATAAACTCTATGGAGGCAAAGACGGCGACGATTGCGAGGGCGGCGATGGCGAT
>NZ_JAEQCB010000268.1:0-6815 GCF_020738785.1 Microcoleus sp. PH2017_05_CCC_O_A
ACAAGCCTATGGCTTTATGAACTTTGATAACTTTCGAGCAAGGCTATTAGCTTGCTTTTCTGATTAGGTTTGCTTATCACCTTGACTCCAGAAGAGCCCTTGAAAATCAGATAGGATTGCTATATATGGTGAAGGTATTAGTCGCAGCGCTCCCTGAACTCTCTCAAAGTAGCAGTCCTACAATCTAGATGGCAACTGCGTTTGAGGTGCGCTTACCCTGGATTTAACTGGCTCATAATATTCCATATTCCCTCATGTCCATCACCCAAACAAGTTAATATATCGGCTAACGGCTGATGGTTTATATAGTTAATTAATGCTTCATTCTCTTGATAAAAAGCCCCGTAATAACTTTCATGTAACCGCACGGCCTTATAATCTTGCCAATGAGACCCTTCTCCCAGCTTCCCTCTCATACCATTTTTCTAAAGTTATGCTAGACTTGTCTCAAAAGTAAAGGAGAACATTAAAATGTCTGGTCGTCCTCATATAACAATTACCGAATCTGTAGAGGTATTGCTAGAGATTCGGAAACAACAAAAAAGAATCTTAGCATATAATAAAGTTCAAATGCTTTATTTTTTTCAGTCAAAACAAGTAGAAACAGTCCGAGAAGTATCGTCTATTTTGGGCAAAAGTGAGACTACAATTCATCGGTGGCTCTTTCAATATAAAGAAGGTGGCATAGAAAACTTGTTAAAAAATCGACAGGTTTTTGGCAGACCTAAAAAATTTTCAGTTGAAGTAGCGGCTTTAGTACAACAAGAATTGAGAGACCCCGAAGGATTTTCCAGTTATAAAGAAGTTCATCTCTGGCTCTGGTTAATCAAAGAGATACCTAGTAGTTATCAAGCTGTATACTCCTTGGTAAAAGGGGAGTTTAAAAGTAAATTAAAAATCCCAAGACCGGGCGAGTAGTGAACAAGAGTTAACGGCAGTTAATGAATTCAAAAACACCCTGCCAGAGAGAATTAAAGCCTTGCTAGATAAAGCTCCTGACCAAGTAAAGAAATACAAAAAGTGGCTTTTTTGGTGTAGTGACGAAACTCGATTAGGACTACATACAATTCAGAGACGAAGGATCACACTACGGGGTATAAAACCCGTAGGAAAACATCAATGGAAATTCAAATGCTTTTGGCTTTACGGAGCAGTATCCCCATCTACAGGAAGAAGTTTTTTTTGGGAGTTTTCTCATTTAGATAAAATTTGTTTTCAAGCATATTTGGAACAATTGTCGCTTGAATATCCAGATGAATTGCATATCATTCAAGTAGACAATGCTGGCGGTCATCTTTTAAGTAAATCTGAATTGCCAGACAATATTATTTTACTATTTCAGCCTCCTCATTGTCCGGAAGTAAATCCAACAGAAAGAGTATGGGAATATATCAAAGAATTTTTAGCTTGGTTAGTTTTTAGTAATCTTAACGAACTCCGTGTAAAAGTTCAGGAAATTTTAGCATCTTTAACGAATCATGTCATTGGTTTTCTCACAGGATGGTCTTGGATTTTACATTCTTTATCTCTAGCACATCTTTAAAAAAATGGTATCAGACGGACTTTCCCTCCATCTATGCTTGTTTCTTTGACCTCAATTTTGGCATGAGGTTCTGACCATTCTTGTTTTTCTACCAATCGATGTAAACAAGTGTGTCCAATCTTTACTCCTGTCTGAACTTCCATTTCACGGGGCAGCCTTGCAGTAGGAAAGATTAGCTATTTGACGGAGACAGCATTTTTCAAATAATGGAGATAATCGAGTAGATTTCTTGAACTCTAATTTTTCTGCTTGTTTTTCAGTAATTATTAGTTCACCAATACAGCTTTTTACTGTCCGCGGTCGTCCTTGTTCTGTTCCCGTTGCTTGTTTGATAAAAAAAAACCGATTTGTGGGCCCACTGTTTCAAGCCATTGTTGCCTGAGATGTTTTTCAATATTTTCCAGACTGGTCAGTTCACTTGGGGGTGTATTATTATACCAAATTTTAGCAATTTCTGCCGTACAGGATTCCAACCGCTCTAGTTCTTCAGGGGTCATGGCTCTTTTTCTCGACTTTTTTTGACGCTTTTATTAATCTTATACCATTTTTCTATGAAGCTGCATGGAATAGATCCTCTACCTGAAAGGATTTGAGGCGAACCATGAAGTGCAGCTTCATAGTGAATTGGTATTAACTATTTTAGGCTTATTCGGATATTTACAAAACCGGGATGCTCCCCCATCCATCAGTTACATAAAAATAGCATTTCCATTCACTTACTTTGTCCCATAATGGTTCAAATGTCTTAGCACTATGATCCCCTAATACCCATCCTAAAATTCCTGGTTTAAAGTGGTCAACCGCTGTCCACAGCCAGATCTCATCTGTTTTTTTTTACATAAGTTTGTAATTCATCGAGTTCACCCACTTCTGGAATGACTTCAGGATCATAAACATCTGGTAACAGTTTTCCGACTTGTTTTACCCAATTCATTACCGTGGTATGATGAACTCCCTTAACTCGTTCTATCGCCCGCAAACCCATACCATTGACGTACATTTTTAGGCAGTCACGCTTGATGCTCTCGCGCTTGGCCTCGCTGCGGTTCATACTCATTGATGTTTACGGATATGGGTTGATTTACATTCAGGGCATTGCATAAATTATTCCTCCTATTCATACTCTAACTCAGCAACGCCGAATTCCATAAAGCTTGAGCCGATACTGCGCTACGATCTCCAATATGTACACCAACAATTTCCCTAGTCTGGGCATCCAATGCCAGCCAGACCCACTGCTGATTTCCTTTACTATCAACGAATGACCATAATACCATTTTTTTAAAGTTATGACAGACTTTTTCATTGAGCGGAAGCAGATAATTACAACGTCTTGTCGTCCTTTATCTCTATCGGATCTTTAGAAAAATGGTATAACTCATCCATCTGAACACTCAAGCGCTTTTTTTCCTTGGGAGTCCGCGACACTTGCTTCTTAACAGAAGCCGCTTGGCTATTAACGCAGGGCGAACGCATCTAAAGTTTATATTAGTATAATATGGTATATTGGAGAATAATTATTGAGTGCCTACAAAACATTTAAGCAGAGTTCGTTTTTATGTGATTTGCGGTGCTGATACATGGGTGGATATCGAAAGTTACGGTCGAGCTAAATACGAATGGTTAAAGAAATTTTTAGAATTACCGAATGGCATCAGGGCTATTTCATTCTAAATAAAACTTTAAGCTGCTCAAGACCGAAGCTAGCAAGACGTTGTGCTTGTGCCATGTTATCGAAACCCTGGTCACGATAAAGGTTAAGGGCGAGATTGCGGGCCAAGGCAAAGAGGTTTGGTAGTGGCTGCACCCGGATGCGGGAAGCATCTTCGCCTTGGGTGACATCACGGACATAATGGACTTTATTCTCGACATGCCAGTAATCGCGAATCCGACGGGCAAATTGTTCGACCGTTTCATTCCAGGAACTGATGTAATAGCGCACTTGGGGTTTTTGAATCATCAGGAATTGCCCCTTGTGGAGATGCCGATAACTGGTGACACGGATAATACTGGTTAAGCCCGCCCATTGGTTCGCATCGGTGAGGGACTCTAGGGTTTGCCACAGTTCAACGGTACGTCGTTCGGTGCGACCATGACCCGATTCCACCGTATGGCAATGGAATTCGGCTTTGAACTGGGCTTTAACGGCTTTGAAAAAATTACCATGATTACCTTTCAGTGCGCCTAAATAGTGGTTTTCCGACGTGATGATTTGCGCGCAAGTTTTTTTTGGGTATTCAGGGCATCAAAGGCAAACACTACACCCCGTTGCGCTAAGTCTTTAATCACCGGGGGCAAGGCTGTAATTTCATTGCTTTTACAGTCCACTGGCTGAATCGGCAGAATCAATCCCCGCTCCACCACATAGACGGTGACTAATTGAATCGCCGGATGGGATTCGGTGGTGCTGGCTGGGGTATCGAGGTTGTATGAACCGCATAACACCTTCCCATCCATCGCAATTGTTTCGCCCGCCCTCGGCTCAATCTGAAAGAATCTCGCCAAACAACGACTATAGGCTTCGTAGTCCAGTTCTAACAGTACACGCCGAATCGTGCTGTAGTTCGGCAAGCGTGATTTCGGTGGTGTGAATAATTCCAGCAGTTCGGAACGATACCCCGACAGCCAATCCTGGAGCGCCAGAAAACCCCGACAGCCCGCACTGATCGCCAAGGTAAATAGACCTCTTGCAAAAAAAATCTATGCTATAATAAAAGATTTTCAATTTAATCCCCCTAGAGCTAACTCATAATTATAAATTGCTGATAACAAATTACAACGCAGACCATAACGGCGACGACGATTCCGATAACGACTCGACAATATTTTAAAAATTTTCAGACTCCGGTTAACGTGTTCAATGACAATTCGTTCTTGTGCTAGAGTTCGATTGTAGTCTTTTTCTAAGAGAGAAAGTTTCCCATTTTTAGGTTTCTTTCTAGGAATATAACTATTGGAATGATAATCTTTTATGCCTTGATACCCACTATCTTGTAAGCTATCTGTTTCGGGATGCAAATGAATTTTACTTTTTTAAAACAAGCTAAAATCGTGGCAATGTCCTTTCCCAAAAGCAGTGCAAATAATTGCTCCTGTCTCTTGATTAATGACCAATTGAGTTTTGAGGGTATGACATTTCTTATTGCCTGAGTAATATTTCTTCTGTTTTTTTTTGGTCGTTCAATAGCTGTTTCTGTGACATCAATCGCCACAACTGCTGGATAATCAGAGTTTTTGAGTAATGCTTTTTTCCCAGGAAGACGAAATTTTCCCGTTTTCATCTTTGTTGATTCGATGTCAATTACAATTCGGCAAATAGTTGATTCAGATACTCCCCAATTTGTCGCAATATGAAAATATGTTCGATATTCTCGCCAATATTCCAATGCGACCAAGACCTGTTCTTCAAGAGTTAGGATAGTCCCACGCCCTCTTCTGTCCTTAGGATTTTCTGACCTGAATTCTTCTAAGGCTTTAACCATTACTTTTAAGGTTTGAATTTTCACACCAAATCTACGTTTAAATTGATGAGATGTTAAATTTAGATAAGATTGATTTTTCATGATTTACTGATTGTGTAACAACCAATATAAGTTTCTAGTATCTTATCCTGTTTCTAGTAAGGCAAAAGTAAACATAAGTTAAGAGTTGGGATTCAATCCAGTAAAGCAAAACTTTCCATTATATCATAAAATTATTTTGCAAGAGGTCTAATAAGGCCAAACAGAGCGCTTGCTCATGGCGTAGTCCGGCTGTCCGGCGCAAATCGGGCAAGTCTCTAAAGGCTGGTTGACTGACAAAAGTCAGTCAAGATCGGGATAAAAGCTGACCCAGACTGGATTAAAGAGAAAAAGAGGGATAAACTGTTCTTAACCAAAAAACCAGTATGAATCGAAATGATCGATCGCCCCTCTCATCTTCATCATAAACTAATGAAATTCGCAGGTCAATACAGTCAGTGGTCAGATTTAAGACATCTAGGAGTGATGTGTTGGATGATGGTTGGTTTGATTGTAGAAGGCAAGGTAAATCTAACCAAATGGATCGACCATGTTTGCACCAAAGCACAAATAGCCCAAAGCACACAGCGAAGATTGTCTCGATGGGTAAATAATCCCCGCATCAACCCAGCAAAACTGTATAGTCCTGTAGTGAAGGCGGTATTTGCCAACTGGAAAGACTCAGAAATTTATCTGAGTTTTGATACCAGTATGTTATGGGATAAATATTGCATCATTCGGATCTGTGTTGTACATTTGGGCAGAGCGATTCCGGTGGGCTGGCGAGTACTCAAACACAAAAGTAGTAGTGTCAAAATCGATACTTATCAGGACCTTCTCAAGCGTGTCTCTAGGCTCCTACCCGTCGATGTCAAAGTCATTCTCTTGGCTGACAGGGGGTTTGCCAATGCCGAATTAGTCCGTTATGTCAGAAAATTAGGCTGGCACTGTCGAATCCGGATTAAAGGCAATTTTTGGCTGCGTCATCCACGGCAGGGGTGGCAGCGAGTGAGTCAATTTCCGGTAGCCATCGGCGAGGCAAAACTGATCCACAACGTTCAAATTCACAAATGTAACTCGCTCACAGATGTCCATCTAGCAATTGCGTGGGAATCTACGAATGGCGAACACTGGTACATTATTAGTACGGAGCCTACTAATCTCCAAACTTTTCGGGAATATGGTTTCCGCTTTACCATTGAGGAAAATTTTCTGGATGATAAATCCTCTGGATTCAATCTCGAAGACTCTAAACTCCGTTCCGCTCCAGCTCTTTCTCGACTGTGCTTAGTGTTAGCGATGACTACTTTGTTCTTGACTGCTCAAGGTGTTGAAGTTGTCATTTTAGGTCAGCGTCGCTGTGTAGATCCACATTGGTATCGGGGTGCTAGCTACTTAAAAATTGGCTGGAGTTGGGTCAAACAAGCTCTGAACAAGGGCTGGAATTTAATTTCTGTTGTCTCTTTTTCTACTAATATTGACCCCGAACCAGTCAAGGCTTCTCGTCTACAACATCAGCAAAGAACTTACAGAATTGAGTTTCAAGCTACCACTGTAGTTTGGGCTAATTAAACTTTTGTCAGTCAATCAGCTCTAAAGGCTTCAACAATTGCTAAAGTACTCATCAGGAATGCTCCGAGAATTAACGACATCCACAGCCTACAGCGAATTACATCCCACATTCCGCAGGTCTTCAAACAGAATAGATGGTTATGAAATTAAAAAATTTAAACCTGAAGTGATTGTCCAGCAATCAGTTCAGGCTTTTTTAA
>NZ_JAEQCB010000269.1:0-8865 GCF_020738785.1 Microcoleus sp. PH2017_05_CCC_O_A
GTTTGGGAGATATCGGCCTGTATTTCCCGCCAACTGACCCAAAATGGAAAGGTGCAGACAGTCTCGTGTTGCTGGCACAAGTCAATCAGTTAATATTAGATAAAGGCTGGGAAATTGGCAATATTGACTCGGTGGTTGTCGCCGAACGTCCGAAGCTGAAACCGCATATTAAGCAAATGTGCGATCGCCTTTCTGCTGTCCTACAATTAAAACCAGACCAAGTTGCCATCAAAGCTACTACCAACGAAAAGTTAGGGCCCGTGGGGAGAGAGGAAGGAATTGCAGCCTATGCTGTAGTTTTGTTAATGCTAAAATAGTTGTCAGGTTATGACAATTTTCCGCTAATTTAGGAGTCAAATCTATGCTTGCCGAAAACTTGAAAATCGAAACCCCAATCGACGTTGACATCATCGCTCTCGATAAGGACGATCGGGTAGTCGTGCTGATTGAAGTCAAAATTATTCAAGCTCAAGAAACAGCAGCCAAGCAGAAGATTACCGATCGCATGATATCTTGGATGAAAGCTGCCTTGGCAAAAATGTCCGAAGAACGCACACTCATTCCTTATGCCATGTTTGTTGACACCGAACAAATTCTGATTTTCAAATGGGACGGAGTAAATTTATCTGAACCTGTTTGTTCTCTAAACACTGGTGAGATACTTCGCAATTATGAGCCGGAATTTCACAACAAGCGGATATTTAAGCGATACCTAACAAGATTGATTGAAGCATGGCTGCGCGACTTAGCTTATAATTGGAAGTCTGAGATTCCAACTGCGTCAGAACAGATAGAACAAATCGGTTTGCTGCCACTGCTAGCAGGTGGAACGACAAAATCAGGAGTAGAAATTGGTGGCAATTTTATATATCGAGACTAACTTTTTGATGAGCATTGCTACAGGACGCGACCCTGATGCTAACAACTTGTTGTTAAGTGTACCGACATCAGTCAACATAGCAATACCAGATATTTGCTGCATGGAAGCACTATCAGCTTTAGAAGACGAGATCAAGCGACGCAACCGTTTTTTCGGTGAAATGCAAAAACAAATCAGTCAGCTAAAGCGAGATAAAACTTCACCATCTGCCCAGTCTCTTGTCTTCCACTTAGAGGAAGCCCTCACCGAGAATGAGGGGCTGCTCAATGATATTAATGCACGTCTTTTTAATGCTCTTGATTTGTTGGTTGCCAAGGTAGAAATGATCCAATTAACAGCGCAAATACTTCGAGAAAATTTGGATTCAATTTTTATTGAAGAAGACCCGACAGACAATTTAATTCTCAACTGCATTTTGAACCATGCACACTTACAACCTAATCAAGTTAAGGTATTTTTGAGCAATAATACAAAGGAATTTGGTCTGCCATCAGTTCAAGATGCTTTGCGGGAAGTAGGGATAACCAAGTATTTTTCGCGTACTGAAGACTTTCTAGGGTGGTTGCAATCTCAGTCGTAGTTGGACGGAAATGGTATATTTAAAAGCTATGAAAAATTCTACGATGTTATATTCAAAACTACGATCGCTCTTGATTTTACTGGCGGTAATTGCCGCGATAACTCTGTCTGCGTGCACTCCAGCCCGATCGCAATTAGCAAACAGACTCGTCGTTCCCACGCCCAGCGGCCCGGCTACGTTTAACTACCCGCTAAATCAGTCTGCATACAGCGTCTTTGGCTATATGTACGAGGGATTGCTCAACGAAAACGGGGTGACATCGAAACTAGAACCAGGTTTAGCTGAATCCTGGGAAGTTTCTAAAGATGGCAAAAAGATTGTCTTCGCCCTGCGAGAAGGATTGAAATGGTCGGACGGCGAACCGATGACAACTGATGATATTATATTCAGCTATGAAAAGATTTATTTCAATGAAAAAATTCCTAGTGGCTTGAAAGATACTCTGAGGGTTGGCATCAGCCGTCAATTGCCAAAACTCAAAAAAATTGACAGCCGCCGCATTGAATTTTCAGTGCCAGAACCTTTTGCTCCTTTTATTAGATTTGCTGGGGGAATACCGATTTTACCAGCTCATATCTTGCAGGAAGCTGCCACCCAGACAGAGGCAGACGGCAAGCCTAAATTCCTGTCTGCTTGGGGTACGGATACTGACCCCAAAAAAATTGTCGGTAACGGCCAATACCGAATGCTGAGCTATACTCCCAACCAGCGCGTTGTTTTGGAACGAAATCCCTATTTTTGGCGCAAAGATACAGAGAATAACAGTCAACCTTACATCCAGCAAATTGTCTGGCAAATTATCGAAAATACTGACAATCAACTGCTGAATTTTCGATCGGGCGATTTGGATACTCTGGACGTGCAGCCGGAGGTGTTTCCGCTGCTGAAACGGGAGGAAAAACGCGGCAAATATACGATATTCAACGGCGGCCCAGACACTGGCAGCGTGTTTATGTGTTTCAATCTGAATAAGGGGCGTAACGCTCAAAATCAGCCGTTTGTAGACCCGATTAAGTCTAAGTGGTTTTTGAGTAAGGAGTTTCGACAGGCGATCGCCTATGGCATGAACCGCGACGCCATGACTAACAATATCTATCGCGGGCTGGGCGCACCACTACATTCCCCAATTCCGGCGCAAAGTCCGTTCTACTTGTCTCCAGAACAGGGATTGAAAACTTACAGTTACAATCTGGAAAAATCGAAAGAGTTACTGTTAAGTGCAGGATTCAAGTATAATAGTAACGGCGAATTGTTGGATGCTGAGGGCAACAAAGTGCGGTTTACTTTGTTGATGGCCGCAGGCAAAAAAGTGCGGGAGCAAATGGGAACGCAAATTAAGCAAGATTTGGGTAAACTGGGGATGGAAGTTGATACGCAGTTCCTGAGTTTTAACACTTATGTGGAAAAGCTGCGCCTGACTAAAAATTGGGATACTTACCTCGGCGGTTTTACCGGAGGTACTGAACCGCACAGCGGTTACAATATTTGGTCAGTCAAGGGGACTTTGCACAGTTTCAACCAGGGCCCGCAAGCTGGAGAACCGCCGATTAAAGGTCGGGAAGTTTACGACTGGGAGCAGAAAATTGATGACTTGTATGTGAAGGCTTCTCAGGAGCTTGACGAGGCGAAGCGCAAGGAACTGTATGGGGAGACGCAGCGGATTATCGCGGAACAAGTGCCTTTTATTTATATGGTGAATCCGCTGACTTTTGAGGCGGTGCGCGATCGCATTTCGGGAATTCGCTATAGTGCTCTCGGCGGTGCTTTCTGGAATTTGTATGAACTGAAAATTGCAGAATAGTCATTATTGGTTCGTAGTGAGGACTTTAGTCCTCAGAAAGAAGGACTGAAGTCCTTACTACGAACCCATCTTAAGTGTTGTTTGAGCCCAGAAGATATCATTAGTTCATGGAACCTGAAATTTTACAGAAGTTACTCGAATCTGTGGCGGCGGGCGATGTTAGCCCGATCGCAGCTTTGGACAAATTAAAGCATTTTGACTTTGAACAAGTCGGCGATTTTGCCAAAATTGACCACCACCGCACCTTAAGAACCGGTTTTCCTGAAGTCATCTGGGGCCCCGGAAAAACGCCAGACCAAATTGTTGAGATTATCGGGGCGATGCGGAAGTTTTTCAGCAATTACAGCAAAAAATACCCGACTTGTGCTACTACCAAACAGCTCGAATTTGTGCAATTTCTGATAAATCCTCCACTCCCCAGCATCCGGGTACAGTGACTATTATCAGTGCTGGAACAGCGGATTTGCCTGTGGCGGAAGAAGCGGCTGTGACTGCCGAACTTTGCGGTTTTGGGGTGCGGCGTTTGTGGGATGTGGGAGTTGCCGGCATTCACCGCTTGCTAAGTAATCGCCACGTAATTGATGATGCTGATGTGTTGATTGCGGTTGCGGGTATGGAGTGTGGTTGCAGGTTTGGCGGATTGTCCGGTGATTGCTGTGCCGACAAGTGTAGGTTACGGCGCGAGTTTTGGCGGGATTGCTCCTCTTTTAACTATGCTCAATTCTTGTGCGGCTGGTGTGGGTGTGGTGAATATTGATAATGGGTTTGGGGCGGCGATTTTGGCTTGTCAAATTCTCAGAACTTCTGCCAAAGTGGGGAGAATAGGAGAAGGCGAATAGAAGAAAGACCGGGCGGTTAAAATTGCGTTATTTTCTTCAGTCCGCGGAGGCGGACTTAGTTTGTGTAGACGCGGTTTCAACCGCCGTCTTATTTTTCGTCCCAACAGATGAGAACTAAAGAATACAGGCGGTATGATTCAAAGGGATTTGATATTACTTACCAGCCAGCCAAATCGGATAACCAGAAGAATCCTCAGCTTTCAACTTTTGCGCCTGATAACTTTTGCTCGTCCAATTAGCTACTGTTTGCAGACTTTCGGCCAAAAAACTTTCGCTCCCAAACGCTTCAAATCCTAAAGTCCACGACGCAATGCCGTTAACATTTAACTGAGTAATTTCTACAATACAGCCTTGGGGAATTGGGGCTTCGACAGGCACAGACATCAGCACGCCCGGGGCAGAAACTTGGTAAAGACGCTGGGCTCGCTTTTTTTTCACCTTTCTCGACTTTGCCTTCCCAGCGGTTGCCGAACTGCATCACCCCCAATTCTTCCTGCCGCCACTTTACTTGTAAATTTTTCCCGCGCAGTTTTACTCCCAAGTAGTCGCAACTAGGTATCAGCAAATATAAATCTTCTCGCTCTTCAGGCGGGGATAGATACCCGCCCAGACTCTCGCTTCCAAACCATTGCCCGATCGGTTTTGGCAGCGCACCGCTATAAAACCACCGCATTTCCAGACTGGCCCGCATAAATTTTTCCTCCATTCTTCCACTATTTTCGTCAAACCCAGACTGGGATTTGCCACACCATCGATTTTTGCGCCTCTCAACTCTATCCTCCCCCCTCCGGGGCCGTGAGTCTACTGTCTACAGTCATGCCATTGGAGATTTAAGATTTGAGATTTTAGGTTGGGAATTACTTATTCTATAGGGGTTTCGAGCTTGTCAGCCCGTTGGATTTTTGGGGAAAACTGGTATCTGAGTCGCGACTTTGAAAAAAAAACTCATAATCCTTTACATCTCTTCATAAGTCTGTTACATTAGTTTACATTACACCAAAAACAACTTAGGACACTGACATGGCTGACAGAGGCTTACTACTTGACAACGACGGTAAAATGAACAATTTTGCGATCGAGCCCAAAGTATACATTGACGATGAAGCCCGCACAGGCTTTACACCCTACGCAGAACGCTTGAACGGCCGACTTGCCATGATTGGTTTTGTTTCTCTCTTGGCTTTAGAAGTTTCTACCAAGCACGGACTGATTAGCTGGCTAACTAACCTGTAATAACTTTGTTTAAAATTAAACTGTACGGCTATGGCTTGCCAGCAATACACAATTGGCGATCCATAGCTTAACTATTTTTGCAAGGTTTGATGAGACAATTTAAATTAAATATTTTAGTGTTACGGTACTTGTAAAAATAATGCTCAAACGAATTGCAGCAATACTTCTGGTGGTTTTCTCTCTCAGCTTGACCGGTTGTGTCTCTGTAGCTACCGGACTCAAAAGCTACGTTGATACTGGCGACGGCTATCAATTTCTTTATCCTAACGGCTGGTTGCCGATCGCAGTTTCTAACGGCCCCGATGTGGTGTTCCGCGATTTGATCCAGCAAACTGAGAATGTCAGCGTGGTCATCAGTCCAGTGGCTGGGAACAAAACTCTCGCAGATTTGGGCACGCCAACGGATGTGGGATACAAGCTTAGCAAAAGTGCGTTAGCGAAGCCCTCGAAGAGGATCGCCCCGGCTGATTCCGGCCGCGAAGCTGAATTAGTCAATGCAGAAAGTCGGGAATCGCGATCGAAAAACTATTACATTTTAGAATACGCCGTCAAACTCCCAAACCAACAACGGCACAACTTAGCTAGCGTAGCAGTCAGCCGTGGCAAACTATTTACCCTGAACGTTTCCACTACCGAAGAACGCTGGCCGAAAGTCAAAGAAGCTTTTGAGAAAGTTGTTAAATCTTTCTCTGTTTATTAGGGTTAAAAAGTAATTTGACAGTGGGCATTGGGCATTGGGCATTGGGCATTGGATGACAAATAATAACTGTCAACTGTCAACTGTCAACTGTCAACTGTCAACTGTCAACTGACTTCTTAACTTATGAAAACTCCAACTTTTGTATTAGCCTCAGCTTCTCCCGCGCGCCGCAGCCTGCTAAGCAATGCAGGCATTCAAGCTGTGATTTGCCCCAGCGACTTTGATGAAGGGCAAATAAAAATGAGGGATGCTACTAAATTAGTGCAGGTTTTAGCAGAAGGAAAAGCTGACGCTGTAGCTAGTTTTTTGCTGGCTAATTCTCACCCGCAAATCCCCAATCCCAAATCGTGTGTAGTGTTAGGATGCGATTCAATTTTGGTCATTGATGGTGAAATTCACGGCAAACCCAAGGATGCCGACGAAGCAATCTCGCGCTGGCAAAAAATGCGCGGTAAAGTTGGCGAACTTTATACGGGTCATGCTTTAATTGATACGAGATTTGATAGCTTTGATGTGGCAATGGATCGATCGCTCATTCGCTGTCAAGTTACAAAAGTTTATTTTGCGGAAGTTACCTCGCGTCAAATTGCTGCTTATGTCGCTACGGGAGAACCTCTCGCCTGTGCTGGCTGTTTTGCACTCGAAGGCAAAGGCGGCTTTTTTGTGGAAAAAATCGAAGGCTGTCACACCAATGTGATTGGTTTGAGTTTGCCTTTGTTGCGGCAAATGCTCGGCGAAATGGGATATGATGTGGCAGATTTTTGGCAATCTTAAACGGAACTTACCCCCTGTCGCGGTAGTTAGGCAGTCTAAATCGTTTGCTGTATATACGATAGAAGCATTTATTTGTCAAAAATAAGTAGTCATGTATGGTTGGCGATGGGAGCATCTCATTTTTGTAAAAAGCGTTTTTTCTTTGAGTGCGAGCACGCAAGAGCTCGCGTATTGTACAATACGCGAGCTCTTGCGTGCTCGCACTATAATAATAAATGCAAAACTGAGATGCTCCCTTGGCGATCGCCCAAAAATTTAGTAAAATATCGCTTTTTTTATGTTCGCGTTGGCTATTTTTAGCATAATCTGATTCTTATAGCCTATTGAATTGAAGAAAAAAACGATGAAAAAGTTAATGCCCTTACTACTGAGTGCCGTATTACTCAGTAACGCTGTTGCTTGTCAGAAGTCAAACGAGCCGATCGACAAAACTTCTGCTCCGGCTAACCAAAGCAACGCTAGTTCCGGTAAGCTAAAAAATCAGGCAGCGGCCATCCCTGCTGGAACCAGTTTTGATACCATTCTCCAACAAGATTTATCCACGGGTAAAAACCGCAACAACGATCGTTTTACTCTGCGAGTCAAAGGAGGCGATAAAACTCTTAAAGATGCTGTGATTCAGGGACATCTGGAAGATGTTGTCAAAGCAGCTAAAGGCAAAAAAGCGAGTTTGCATCTAGTTTTTGATGACATTCAACTTGCAAATGGTTCAGCCGCTCCCCTTGATGTTACCTTAGTAAATACTCAGGTAGAAACCAAAACCAAAGGCAAGTTTGTTCAGAATGCTGGCATTATTTTAGCTGGAGCAGTGGCCGGTAAATTCGTTGGTGATAAAGCGAAATTCAAGCATGGTACTTTAGCTGGGGGTGCAGCAGCAACGGCTTATGTCTTGTCTAGTCCTGGTGGTGAAGTTGTCCTTAAAAAAGGAACCAATGTTAAGCTGAAACTTAAAAAGCCTCTCGATACGAGTCCATAAAAACCTGGTTTCTGACCACCCGTGCATAATCTAAGAAACCGGGTTTTTTTGAGTTTCTACGCTGTCACCAACAATTTTCGTAAAAACCCGGTTTCTGGGCACTCGCGACCATCTAATAAACCGGGTTTTTTTCACAAATCCTATCCAAGGGCGATCGCACTATCAGACACAGAGGTAAATTGAAGTTGACTCGGCGAAACATCTTTCACCAAGCCCAAGATATTGCCGGTGCTAGCTTCCCGAATCACCGTCGCCTTAGTATCCAGAAATCTAAAATCAGCAGTTTGAATCGTTCCCGGAGGAACAGGGCCACTGCTCGCGTAATCTCTCGCATCACCAATTGTTAAAAACTTTTCCGTTAAAACAATATCATTTCGCGTCAGTCCTCCCGCCAATCCGATTACATCACCTTGCGCTGGATTGTAGTCAAGAATAAAATCCGCAGGCACTTGCTCTACGTTAGCAGGAAAAGTCCCAGCAGGACGTGGTTGATCGGAACCAATTTCACGCGAAGTTGCTCCAGCTTCTCTCCGGAGGACAAACAAATCTGCGCCTTCTCCTCCCCAAAGTCTGTCAATTCCAGCATCACCGATTAGAGTATCGTTGCCACTTTCTCCTACTAAAGCATCACTGCCTTGGCCACCTCTAACAAAGTCATTTCCCGTGCCTCCATAGGCGTAATCATTGCCTTGATTGCCGCTGAGAATATCGTTGCCACATTCTCCGTACAGTATGTCAAAATCTTGACCGCCGCGAATAGTATCATTGCCACAACCTCCGATTAAAGTATCTGCGCCCCCATTCCCATTCATCAGTTCCGCACCACCGGAACCTCGGACAAAATCGTCGCCTGCTAAGGCTCGCAAACCTCCGGGAGTGTTGCGGAGAATTCCGTTGGCTAATTGAACTGTATCGTTGTTGGGAGTAAGGTCGAAAAAGTTGGGATCGCTAGGATTTGGCAAAGGCCCTGTGAGTAATCTGATGTTTGGTGGATCGGGAATAATTCGATCGGAGTCGATAGCTGAGGCTTTAACTGTTCCGAGATTTGTTTCTAACATTTAAGTTTTCCCTGATTGATTGAT